>JACPYM010000058.1 GCA_016196035.1 Acidobacteriota bacterium
GAGGCGCGGCGGATATTAGCCGGTGGTGAAAACACCGGAGGCTTGTCGTTATTGCCTTTGCGCCCCGGCAGGGGCGCGGGACGAGACATGACCGGCAGTGGATTTCGTGACCTGACGCTACGTCCGGCACCCCTGCCGGGGCGCAATGTTATGCCACTCGTTCCCGGTGGTTTCACCACCGGCTAATATCCACGGCCCTTTCAGGGCCAAAAGCAAAGACCGCTAAATCCGGAAAATGTGGGTAATGACAAGGCCAATGGCTTCCCCTCTTTGCAATATTGGTCAGAGCAAATCACGCACGCTGGTTCATGGGGCGACGCTCCATTCGTTTAGATCGGTTTGCAATTGAACGTAGGGCCAGCGTGGTGGGGGCGGTACCGCGCGCGTCAGCAAGCGGTGCGTCAATGCTGGCGGATTACGGCACATCCAAGGTCTCCGCTTGCTGACGCGCGCGGTACTGCCCCGGAGCGCCGCCCCTATACCGATCTGACATCCGAGCTAGGGGCAACCCACGCCGTGTTGCACCAGGCTGCCATCCGGGCAACGCTTCAACCCATCTTCCCCCTCAGCCTCTCCCTCACCGCCATCCGCCGGCGCGGCAACACCCGCAGCGACTGCCGGCAGTTCGTATTGCCAGCCACCAAAAATGCCGAGTTGATAGAGATGCGTCCTGACCAGGGTTTGCAGCGGGCCGCGCCACGGATCTTCACGTTGGTGCGGCGTCAGGCGTTGCACGGCGGTGAAGTAAGGCGCGACATCGGCTTCCAGCGGCGGCGTGGGTTGCTCAACCTCATTCGCGCCGTTGTGTGTTTTCAAGCCAGCCAGCAACTCGATTTGTCGAAGGTGCGTTTCGATCAACTGCACCAGCGCGATGTTGAACTCCGGCGTGAAGGCACGGCGCGCGCGGAACTTGCGCACCGTTTCATTGTACGCCCACAAGTAATTGCCAATCGTTGGGGCATCGAATCCCACAAACATGGCTTGGTTTGGTAAGGCCATCGAAAGTCTCCTTTTTGTTGTTTAACGGAAGTTATCAATCGCCCAAAGGGAGATTGCGTGAGACTGCTTGCTGAAAAAAATGGCGCGCGCGTCGGGCGACCAGACGAGTCCCGTCAGGTAAAGGTAAGGGTCGGCGCTGCTCAAATGTTTGGTCGCCCGACCCGTCGCCAACGCGACCGACCACAACTCGTCGTGCTGGTTGCGGCGCGCGACAAACGCCGCCTGTGCGCCGGCGGGCGCAAGCTGCACGCTGTTGGTATAGACCGCCGCCAATGCCGCGCGGGTTTCCGTGCGGCCTGTCGCGGCGTTCAACTGCAACAAAGCGCCATCCCGGACCAAGCCGCCGCGCGGCGCAAACGCGACGACAAGAAACTGCTGGCCGTCGCGCGACCAGCCGAGCGGCGCCAGCCGTTGGTCTGTTTCCCAGAGGACGCGCGTTTGTCCGGCTTCAACCACGACCAATTGATAGTGTGTGACGCCTTCGCTGAAGCCCCGCGCCAGCACCATGATTTGCTCTTTCACCGGCGACCACAGCGGGCAGAATAGCCCCACCGCCGGGTCGCGATTGTCCGTCAGCGCCTGTGTCTGCGTGCCGTCGCGCCGCACCGTCCAGAGGTTGCGCGCGCCGCGCCCGCCTGCCGTATAGGCCAGACGTTCCCCGTCCGGCGACCAACTGAAATTCGCCGCGTAATTCCAGCCGAAATGCGTATCCACGTAACCGCCGATGTAAAGCCCGGCAGGCACGATGACTCGTTCGCCCTGGCCGTCAGCGCCGACGACACCCAGGGCATAGCCGTCGCCTTGCGCGCGCAAAAAAGCCACCCAAGCGCCGCGCGGCGACCAGCGCGGATCGAAGCCTTGCGCGGCGAGGCGCACCGGTTGGGCATTGGCTTGCGCCGCCGTGTGCCAGAGCGAAAGGCTCAGCAGATTGGCCAGCTCTTCGGTTTGTTGATAAGCCAGCGCCTGGCCGGCGGGCGCGAGCGTGGGGCTGAAATCCAGCGCGCGGCTCACGGTCAGATGCGTTTCGGCGCGCGTGGCGAGTTCGAGCCGGAACAGATCGGCTTCGCCATTCTCGCCGCGATAGAACACGCGGCCAGCGGCAGAAACAAAGGCTGGCGTCAGGTGTTCATGCCCAAAGGTCAATTGCGTCGGCGTGCGATCATCCAGATAAGCCACGCAAATTTGCCGGACGCCGTTGCGGTTGGAACTGTAAACCACGCGCTGTCCATCGGGCAGCCAGTGCGGATGATCATTGTCGCTGGCTTCGTGCGTAAGTTGCCGCGGCGCGCCGCTGCCCACAGGTCTGGCCCAAATCTGACCGTCGGCGGCATAGGTCACCCATTGCTCGTCAAAGGACAGATCAATCTGGTTAATCAGGCAGCCGGGCATTTCCAACAATTGCTGCTGCGCGCCCGAACGCACATCCAACGCATGGATGCCGCATTCGGCGTAGTAGTAAAGGCGCGGCGCAACGCGCGACCAGCGCAACAAAAGCAGGAAGGGGGTGTTCAATTCGGCTATCCGCGCGCTCGCGCCGCCCTGCGCCGCCACACGCCGCACTTCGCTCAGGCCGTTGTGCTGCACCACATAAGCGAGTTCCCGTCCGTCCGGCGACCAGACGTGCGAATCCTCCCGTCCGGCGTCATGGGTGAGATTGAGGGCTGCGCCGTCCGGCAACGCGCGCACAAACAAATCACGCTGGCCAGCCTCGTTGTGGGTATACGACAGCAACCGCTCATCCGGCGCAACGCGCGCTTCAACTCCAGTCTCTTCCGGCTCTGTCTTCCAATCGGCAATCGAAGTAGGAACCAATTGCGCCAGGTCAGCGGCAGGCGCCGCGCCGCGCCGTTGCATCACCACATATCCTGCCAGCGTCAATAACAACGCCAAGCCGGCCCACAACGGCCAGCGCCAGCCGCGCCACCAAGGCTCACCCGCCAGCCGCGCGCTGAATTGCGCTTCTTCCGCCACGCCGCGCAACGCCGCCGCCAACTCATCCGCCGTTTGCAAGCGCTGTTCACGATCTTTGCGCAATACACTCGTCACCAATCGTTGCAACGGTGCGGGCATCGAATCCGGCAACGCGGGCGCTCCCGCCTCCAAAATCGCCGCCAGCGTTTCGGTCGCTGTCGCGCGGTGAAAGGGCGTGCGCCCGGTCAGCATTTCGTAAAGCACGACGCCCAGGCTGAAGACATCGGTGCGCGCATCCACACTGCCACCACGCGCCTGTTCGGGCGACATATAGCGAATCGTGCCCAGCAAGGCGCCCGCCGCCGTGTGGGATTGTGGCCCTCTTTGGAAAATGCCGATGGCGGATGGCGGATTGTCTTCGTCGTGCGTGTCGTCCTGCGCTGAATCAAGCGCAGCGCCGGTCAGTTTCGCCAAGCCGAAATCCAACACTTTGACGAAGCCGTCATGCCGCAACATCACATTCTCGGGCTTGATGTCGCGATGCACGATGCCGGCGGCGTGCGCGGCGGCGAGTGCCGTGGCGATTTGTTGGGCGATGTTGAGCGCCTCATTGACGGGCAGCGGGCGGCTTGCAGAAAGCTGGGCGTTCAAGTGCGCGCGCAGGGTCTGGCCGTCTACGAACTCGTTGACGATGAAATAGGAGCCTTCGTGCTGCCCCGTGTCATAGAGCGTGACGATGTTGGGATGGTTGAGCGCGGTGGTGGCGCGGGCTTCCTGCTCGAAACGCCGCACGCGCCCTGGTTGTTGGCTGAATTGCGGCGGCAAGAGTTTTAACGCGACCTGCCGGTGCAAGCGCGTGTCTTCAGCCAGGAAGACCTGGCCCATGCCGCCGACGCCGAGCACGGAGAGCAGTTGGTATTGGCCGATGGTGCTGCCCAAACGCGCGTTCAACGCAGCTTGCCCCGCGCCGCTGAGCAAGGGTGGTTCAAACGCCGGTTGCGACAGAAAGCTGCCCGCTTCATTGCGCGCGGCCAGCAGCGATTCGACTTCGCAGCGCACCGCTTCTTCACCAGCGCAAACACGCGCTAGGTACGCGGCACGCTCAGTCTCAGGCAGGTCGAGCGCGTCGTAATACAGCGCTTCGATGCGCGGCCATTGCGCGGCATCAGGCATGGCTGGCTCCCTTGCGCAATTCGCGGTACAGCCAGGTCTGGGCGAAATCCCAATCACGCGCGACCGTGCGCGGCGAGACGCGCAAGACTTCCGCCGTCTCGTCGGCATTCAACCCGGCGAAAAAGCGCAACTCGACGACGCGGCTTTTGCGGGCGTCAAAGGCAGCCAGTGCATTCAAGGCATCATCCAGCGCCAGCAAGTCGGGGCGCTGTTGTCCGATCACGTCGGCGGCTTCGCTCAAGGAAACGTGCAGGCCCTGGCGTTTCTGGTACTGCCGTTTGCGCGCCTCGTCCACCAGGATTTGACGCATCAGCGTGGCGGCCATGCCGAAAAAATGCGCGCGGTTTTGCCAATTGGAATTTTGCCAGTCAATCAATTTCAACCAGGCTTCGTTGACGAGCGCGGTGGTTTGCAACAGCGCATCGGGCGGACGTTTGTGCAGGTAATGATGCGCCAGGCGGCGCAATTCGCCGTCCACCAGCGGGGCCAGTTGCTCCAGCGCCGACTGATCGCCCTGGCCCCAGGCCAGCAACAGTTGTGAGACGCGATGCGGTGAGGTCGTCTGTTCGGCAGTCATAATCGCCTTCCTTATTTTACCAAGACCGCGCGTGGGACGCGCGCAGACTTGGACGTGTGCTTGGGGACTGAAAAAAAGTGCGCCGGGCATGGCAGCTTGCGCCGACATTTCCCGTTTTACTTGAATGGAAGCGATGAAGAAATCGTTTCTGCTCGGGGAGCGAAGCGCCGCTGGTTTCGTCGCTGGTGGGCGTTTCGTTTTCCCAAGCGGAGCGGCTTTTGGGGCCGTCCTACTTGCCCTTATTCGCTGAAGTAACTTGAACAACTTGATTCGCTGGCCTGTGCGAACGGCACCGATTGTAGCGTCACCCGGCCAGCAATACAACGGCCCCCGCTGCCAGCCTGCACGAATTTTATAGGCTGACGGCGAGAGAGCGCCACAGCAAAGTCCTATCCGGTTGCATTCGCGGACACCCAAGGTGTCCTGACAGACAGGCACGCGCCAGCACGACTGGCCGCCTGTTTCACGATGCTTACAACGGAGGAACTATGTTCAAACAGATTTTGTCATTTGTACTCAGCGCCTGTTGCGCTGGTTTGCTGTCCACAGCCGTGACCGCGCAAGGCAACAGTTACGGTTATTTGCTGGCCGGGCCGGGCGGCACGGCGCCCAATGGCGGCGGGGCGACGCTGCAAATTGCGGGCGGCGGCGAAGGCGTTTTCAAAAACGGCGCGGGTTTCGGCGCGGAACTCGGTTACCTGTTGCCCTTTGAAGCACCCGGCAGCGGGCTGGGCACGTTCGCGCTGAACGGCTCCTATCACTTTCTCAAAGCGGGCGGCAAGACGGTGCCGTTCGTCACGGGCGGGTACAGCGGCTTTTTCCGCAGCGGGTATCTCAACGGCGTCAATTTCGGCGTAGGCGCCAATTACTGGTTCAAAGAACGCACGGGCTTACGCGTCGAATTCCGCGACAACATCGCGGTGGGCAATGGCGATGCCGTGCATTTTTTGAACGTGCGGGCGGGTGTGACCTTCCGCTAACACCATCATTGCTGCCAGCGTGGCTGCTCTCAAGCAGCCACGCTGGCAGTGCACAGCTAACAACTGCATCGTAAAAAAGGAGAGCCACAATGCAAACCAAACGGCAATGGTTTATTTCCGCAACGCTGACGCTGCTGTTGACACTCTTCAGCGCGGCCACTTCCAACTTCATGCGCGTCCACGCCCAAGACGATGTCTTTGGCCGCCGCGCGCCACGTTGCACGCTGGGCACGGCCAGCGGCACCTATGGCTACCACATGGAAGGCCAGATCATTGGCGCTGGCCCCTTCCTAGTCAACGGATTGTTCACGCACCGGCCTGACGGCACGATGGATGCCGAAGTGCAACTCGTCGTCGGTCCGCAAAGTTTCCCCGCCTCAGGTACCGGCGGCACCTGGAAGATCAATGACGATTGCACCGGCACGGGCAAATTCACCGTGGCGGCGCTCAATCTCGAAGTCACCTATAACTTCATTGCCACTGACGGCGGCGACCAAATTGACTTGCTCAACACCAATCCCGGCGTCCTCTTGCAAGGTGTAGGCCGCCGTATCGCCAAAGCGGGCAAAGCGCCGAGTTGCAACAATGGCACCATCATCGGCAGCTATGGCTATCGCCTGGGTGGCAGCCTCCCCAATGTCCCGGCCTTCATCATTGCTGGCACGTTCACGCACTCAGTAGACAACAACTACAAGGGCGTTTGGAGCGGCACAGATACCTTCAATGCGATGGGGCAATTCATTCCACGCATCAACAACGGTATCTACACGCTCAACAGCAATTGTCGGGGCACGGGCTTTTATACCGACAACCTCGGCAACCAAATCAACTACGTCTTTACCGTCGTGAATGGCGGCGACACGCTCTTCATTCAGGGGAATGAACCGGGCATCGCCGCTTCCGGCGTGGCGCAACGCATCAAGTAATCATACTGGCTGACACACACGCGGCAGCGAGCAAGACATGGGCGTGGTAGAAAAGGTGAACGGCAAACTCGCTGTCATACAGCGTGAGGCGCAACTTCCCCACAATCGCGCCTCACCACCAACCTCATCTCAAAAAGGAGCAAACATCATGAAACCCAAGCTGATGAAACCAACCTACTGGCTCGCGGCAGTCTGCACGCTGTTGCTCGCTGGACAAGCCCGGCTGCCCATGCCGACGGCGCACGCGCAATTCGGCCCGCAGCGTGGCAACAGTTCTTTCGATCAGGTCTCGGCGCGCGGGCAAGGCATCGCCACGGCGGCGGACACCTTTTCTGTAGACGCTGAATTCACGTTTAGCGGCGGGCGCTATGGCGGCGTATTTGGCTCGCTCATGTTACCGGTTAAATCCACGGCGCGGCTGCTGGCGCAAAATCCGCCGGCTGCCGATGGCACGATCAACGCCATCACTTCGCATGTCATCGAGATCAAAGGCCAGAGCAACGAAAACGGCCAGTGTGAACCCGGCGAAGATTGCCTGTTAACGCTCGACCGCGCCGCGTTGATTCCGACCGCGACGCCCGGCTTGATGAAGCTGCGTTCGGTGCTCGCCGTTTCGGATGGGCATGGCCGCTTTGAAAAAGCCTGCGGCAAGATTGACGCCACCGACGGCGATGGCGAAATCAATTTCGCCGCCACGCCGCCGACCGTACACTGGTCATTCAGCGGCGGACACATCGGCGAATGCCGCTAGCTCGGCTTGCGCTTGCGGCTGCGGCTCAGTGCCGCGCGCGGTACTGATTCGGCGTGCGTTCCCGCAACAGCAATGGCAAACCGCTCTCGTCAAAATTCAGAACGAGTTACATCGTTCTCGGCCAAGGCGCCTGGCGTTGTGTGGCTCAACCCTGCAATACCGGGCGCTTGAAACAACTGGACAAAGAACACTGTATGAGCGAATTGACAATCACCACGCTGACGCCGTTCACCGCGCGGCAACCGCAATGGGAGGTGGACATCATCAGCCAGTGGCAGGACGCTGGTGACGATGAAAAGAATCGCGGTTGGGCGCGCAATTTCTGGCGGCAGCTTGAACCATACACGCGCGGCGCTTACCTGAATCACTTCGATGTGGATGACGGCGCGGCGCGTGTGCGGCTCGCATACGGACAGAATTACGAACGGCTGGCCGCGCTCAAGCGCAAATACGATCCGGCGAATTTGTTCCGGTTGAATAACAACATCGCGCCTGCAAGGTAAGGCGCCGAACTTGCAGTCAGGCTTTTTGCGGCCTGGCAAAACCCAAACAACCCAGCAGTACCTCAACGAAAGGAACCACAATGAAATTCATGGTTACGTGGCAAATACACCAAGGAAAAATACAGGAAGCATACTCGCTCTTTTTCCCCATGACCCCTGAGCAGGATGCGGCGGACAGGGGCAGCCAAGTCAAACAGATTGGCCGCTGGCATGACGTAGTGCGCGGTCGTGGGGTGACCATCTGTGAATCCGACAGCGCCGAGGCGGTGGCGAACTGGTGCCTCAACTGGAGTGGCCTGCTGGATTTGGATCTGTCGGTGGTTTTGGATGACAACGAGACGCGCGCGCTGGGCAAAGCACGCGCGAAGAGTTCTTAGCGCATACCACCAAAATTACTTGGAGGGTGCTGGTGCGGGGCATAAGGCGGGTTATTAACCCGCCCTACGCCTCGCACCAACACCTTGCATTGCCAGCCTTCACCAACGTTTCAGGCGCGGCGGTCTAACGCCTGAAGTGCCATCAATCCCAATTTGCAGCGTCTTTCCGCGAGCCACATTCCGCTCGCTTAACCGGAGGTGTATTCAAATGCAAAGCCACGCAACCCATCTACGCAGAATTCTTTCCTGCGGCGTGCTGGCGCTCGGCCTATGGATGAGCGCCGCCGCACAAACACCAACCATTCCACTCGGCAGTTACACCGCCGTCATCGCGCAAGACATGCGCGTCGGCAACCTGACGTTTCCGGGCGGCGAATATCAACTGACTTTGCTCGAAGGCGGCAAGTATCAGTTGGGCCGCAACAACTTCATCACTTTGTCAGGCACCTATACCGTCAGCGGCAATCTGGTGAAATTCGCCAGCCCCGCGACGATGGACACGTGCAGCGGCGAGGGCATGTATCAATTCACCATCACGGGCAATCGCCTGACGCTGACCGCCGCCACCACGCGCGTGGACAGTTGCGTCGAACGCTTAGTGGGCCTGACCGGCGCGGCCTTTTTCAAAGACGATCCGGCCAACAAGGATTGGAAAGGCATTGGCCCCACGGGTGGTCAGTTCAATGCAGTCATCATCCACGACGGGAAAATTTATGCGGGCGGCGGCGGCAGCAACAGCTTCCTCGGTTCGACCGGCGGCGGCGTGTTCATCTCGGCGGACAACGGACAAACCTGGCGAGCGACGCGCGGGATTCGCGCGGACACGGTCTTTGATCTGGCTGGGTTCAATAACGTGCTCTACGCCGGATGCAGCGGCGGCGCCTTGTATTTTTCGACCGATGGCGGTGAGAACTGGGAACGTCCGCTGCTGGGCATCGCGGTGACGGCGCTGGTGCATGACTTTTATGAATACAACGGCAGGTTGTATGTCGCGACGGTCGGCGACGGCGTCTGGCGCTTGGGCGACAGTCCGTACAAGTGGGAGAAGCTCGGCACCACGGGGCTGACCAATCAAAACATCTGGGCGCTCGCCGGGAGCGGCAATAACTTTTATGCGGCGGGCAATGGCGGCGTCTATCTCTCGACCGACGGCGGCGCAACGTGGACGCTGCGCAACAACGGAATGACCTTTTCGGTGATTCAGGCACTGGCGCTTGACGGCGGAAAAATTTATGCCGGTACCCAGCAAGGCACTGCCGCGCAGAATGAAGTCTGGATGTCGGAAGACAACGCGCTGAACTGGAAGAAGCTAGGCAACGGCATCGCGGCGGATTTCCCAACGGGCTTTTCCAATCGCATTTACGAAATGGCGGTCGCGGGCGGCAAGCTCTTCGCTGTGGGAACGACCGGCGTGATTATGTTTGACGGCACGAAATGGAGCACCGTTTTTCAGGGCACCAACATCACCAGCTTCTTTTCCATCGCCGCCAGCGGCAACACGCTCTTTGCCGGTTCGTGGTATCACGGCATCGCGCGTTCGACTGACGGCGGCGCGACCTGGGCTTTCGCCAACAATG
This sequence comes from Acidobacteriota bacterium, assembly GCA_016196035.1. Classification (NCBI taxonomy): domain Bacteria; kingdom Pseudomonadati; phylum Acidobacteriota; species Acidobacteriota bacterium. The sequence goes on from JACPYM010000058.1 coordinate 9,775, forward strand.
GCCTGAACAGCCGCCAGGTGGGCGGAATCTACCGGGCCAACGGCGTCATCTATGCGGGCACGACACGCGGCGTGATGATCTCGTGCGACGAAGGCCAGACCTGGACGCAAACGACCGCACCCATCGTCGAGTGTTATTCGATCCTGCCCTTCGACGGAAAAGTGTTCGCAGGTTTTGCGGGCGGCGTTGCTTACACCGCCGATCAAGGCCAAACCTGGACGGTGATTCCAGCCAGCAGCGGCATCGGTGGCGGGTTCGTCTTCCGGTTGCTCAACATTGGTAACGCGCTTTACGCCGGCATCAACAATGCCACGACGGGCGGGGTTTTTCGCACCATGGACGGCGGGCAAACCTGGACGGCGCTCAACAACGGGCTGACCAGCCGCAACGTCTTCGATCTGGCGGCGACGAGCACGGCGCTCTTTGCCTCCACGACAGGTGCAGGCGTCTTCCGTTCGACCGATGGCGGACAAAACTGGGTCGCGGTGAACAATGGTTTGCCCAGCCTCACGATTGTCGGCTTGGCCGCCGTCAAAGATACGGTCGTTGCCGCAGTCATCGGCAATACGCTGTATCGCTCTACCGACAACGGCCAGACCTGGCGGCAGCCCGAAGGCGGCGCAATGCCCACGGGCACGGGCTGGCTGATTGATGCGGCGGGCGGCAATTTTTACGCCTCGAATTTCTCAGCCTCCGGCGCGCTGCGTTCAACCGACGAAGGCCGCACTTGGCAATACGTCAACGCGGGCTTCGACGCGCGCTGGGGCATCCGCTGGTTCGCCGACGGCGGCACGCTTTACGCCGGCACGCCCAACGGTGTTTACGTCAGCAACGGCCTGGTCAATCGCGCCGCCACGGTCAGCGCCGCCAGCTTCACCCCGCGCATTGCCGACAAAAGCATCGTCGCCGCCTTTGGCCGCGACCTCGCCACACGCGACGCCAGCGCCACCAGCTTGCCGCTGCCCACCAATCTGGGCGGCACGACGGTCAAAGTGCGCGACAGCAACGGCGTCGAACGCCTCGCGCCGCTTTTCGCCGTCGCTGCCGAGCAAGTCAATTATCAAGTCCCCGCTGGCACCGCCGCCGGCACGGCCAGCGTCATCATCACGAATGCCAACGGCATCAGCGCAACGGGTGAATTCAACATCGCGGCCACCGCGCCCGCCCTCTTCGCCCTCACTGCCAACGGCGCTGGCCCAGCGGCGGCGATTGATGCGCTGACAGGCGCGGCGGCCCCCTTCAACGCGACGCAAGCTAATGGACAGCCCAACATCCTCGCCGTCTTCGGCACCGGCCTCGGCGCGGATGCCACCGACCTGGATGGCAACGTCAACGCCGGCGTGACAGCAACCATCGGCGGGCGCGCGGCCACCGTGCTGTATGCCGGACGCGGGCCGGGCATCACGGGCGTGAATCAATTCAACCTGACGTTGCCGGCAGGCTTGGCCGCAGGCACGCACACGCTGGTCATCACGCGCGGCGGGGTGGCGAGCAACAGCGTCACACTTGCCATCAGGTAACGAGTAATGGCGTCGCGCGCGTAGCGCAACCCGCCGTAACTGCGACACCACGCAACCTCGGCGGGTTGCGCTACGCGCGCGACGCAGTTCATCAACCACAATTTTTGGACGAACAATGAAAACGAGCCATGAAACCATCGCACGCCGTTACCGCGCCGAAGTCTGTCACGGCAAGCTGGCCGTCGCCGACGAGATTTTTGATCCCGCCGTGCAAGCACACGTCAGCGATTCACTCACGCCGCCCGTCGCCCCCGGCGTAGCGGCTATCAAAGCAGTGGTGACGATGTACAGCGCCGCCTTCCCCGACACGCAATACACGATTGAAGACATCGTCGTGGGCGAAACCAAAGCCGCCGTGCGCTGGTCGGCGCGCGGTACGCACACGGGCGCGCTCGGCGAACTCGCGCCAACCGGCAAGCAGGTGAGCGTGACCGGCATGGATGTTTATCACTTCCGCGACGGCAAGATCGTTGACGTGTGGGTGAGTTGGGACGCGCTGGGTTGTTTGAAACAACTCGGCGTCGCCTGAACAACCAAGCACGGCTTTTCTTCAAACACGAAGCGAGACGGTACCGCGCGCGTCAGTCAGCGGTGCTTGCGCAATTGAACCAGCGTGCAACGACGCCCCGCCGCTGGCTGACGCGCGCGGTACCGTCCAACCATCACAGGAGCAAAAAGATGAACAATCAGAACAGCAAAGAATTGGGCCACCGCTACATTGAAGTGATCTGGAACCAGGCTGAACTCAACCGGCTCGACGAATTCACCGCGCCCGACATCGTGCGCCACGATCCGGCCAGCGGCGTCCAGCGCGGCTTTGCCGCATACAGCGCCGTCGTACAAGCGCTGCACACAGCCTTTCACCCCATGCACTTCGTCATCAACTGGCACGTCGGCGAGGGTGCCGCGGCGGCCCATCACTGGACGGTGACGGGCACACACGTTGGCGAATTCAACGGCATCGCGCCCACCGGCAAGCAATTCACGCTGGATGGCGTCAGCATTTACCGCTTCGCCAACGGCAAACTGGTCGAAGAGCGCACGGTGGGGGATGCGCTGAGCTTGCTGAAGCAATTGGGCGTCGCCATCTGAACACAGCGCGCCCGGCAGCCTGGCCTTTCAGCACATTTGATCAGCAACTTCTACGTCAACGTCAATCTTGCAAAATCAAAAGGAGCAGCTTATGCGTTTTTTGAAACTCTTCCGCCGCACGGCCAGGCTGTATCTGGCGTTGTTCATCTGTCTGGCTTGTTTGACCGGCTTCAGCGCCAGCGCCGGCCAGCGTTGGGCGCAGCTTTGGCAGCGGCTTGCGCCGGATTATACCGCGCGGCTTGGCAGAGCGCCGGCACGTGTCTTCAACGTCATTACCGTCAATACAACGGCGGATGAGAACGGCGCGAACAGCGCCGCGTGTTCGTTGCGCGAAGCCATCACCGCAGCCAATACAAACGCTGTGTTTGGCGGTTGTCCGGCGGGCGCGGCGGGATTGGATGTGATCGAGTTCAATCTCGGCACGGGCACGCCGGTCATCACGTTGAGCGGCGGCGCGCCAACGATTACACAAGCGGTGACGATTGACGGGGCGACGGGCGGGGCAACGCGTGTAATGTTGGACGGCGTGACCAACAGCGGCAATGGGCTGGATTTGCAAACCGGCGGTTGCACGATCCGCGGCCTGGTCATCAAGCGGTTTTTGTTTGGCATCCGCATTTTCAACGGCAGCGGCGGCCATACGATTCAGAACTGTTTCATTGGCACGAACGAAAACGGCGACAGCATTGTGAACGCGGGCAATGGCGCGTCGGGCATCGTCATCGTCAACACACCGAACAACCTGATTGGCGGCGACACGCCGGGTGCGGGCAATGTGCTGGCGGCCAACGGGAATTTCGGCCTTGATCTTCAGGGTTCCCCCGGCAATACGGTGCAAGGCAATCGCATCGGCACCGATGTGAACGGCGCGCTGGATTTCGGCAATGTGTTTGGCGGCGTCAATGTGAGCGGCGCGGCGAACAACCTCATCGGCGGCGCCAGCCTGGGCGCGCGCAACATCATTGCGGGCAATGGCGGCAATGGCGTCTCGCTGAGCAATGCCGGCAACTCGCGCGTGCAAGGCAACTACATCGGCCTCACGGCGGCGGGCACGGCGGCGCTGCTCAACAATCAATTCGGCGTTTTTGTCAGCGCCTCGAATGGCGCGCTCATCGGCGGCACAGCACGCGGCGAAGGCAATGTCATTTCGGGCAACGGCAATGGCGCTGCTGGCGGCGACGGCATTTCGCTGCAATCCAGCGGTGTGACGGTGCAAGGCAATCTCATCGGTTTGAATGCGGCGGGCACAGCGAAAGTGCCGAACGTCAGTGATGGCATCGGCCTCAGCGACGCCACCAACAGCCTAATTGGCGGCACTACGGCGGGCGCAGGCAACATCATCGCGGGCAATAACGGCAGCGGCGTCGCCATTCGCAGCACCGGCAGCGGCGCGGGCAACAACGTGGTGCAGGGGAATCTCATCGGCACAAACAGCGCCGGCGACGCCAATTTGGGCAATGCCAGTCACGGCGTTTTTCTGACGGGTCAATTCAGCGGCAGCGCCAACAGCAATGCCATCGGCGGCACGGCGGCGGGCGCGGGCAACGTCATCGCCTTCAACGGCGGCGCGGGCGTGGGACTGAGCACGGCTTCAACGCGCAATGCGATTCAGGGCAATTCAATTTTCAGCAATGTGCGGCGCGGCATTACGCTCGACTTCAACAACTTTCCCGCCAACGATCCGGGCGATGGCGACACGGGCGCGAACAACCGGCAGAACTTTCCGGCGCTGACGCAGGCGGCGATTAGCAATGGCAATGTCGCTGTGCAAGGCACGTTCAACAGCACGGCGAATGCAACGTTCCGGCTGGAATTCTTCGACAGCCCGGCGCGCCATTCGACGGGCTATGGCGAAGGGAAAACTTTTCTAGGCTTCATCAACGTCACAACTGACGCCAGCGGCAATACCGCCTTCAACGTCATCTTGCCCATCAGCGCCACAGCCAACCACTTCCTGACTGCGACGGCGACGGATGCGAACGGCAATACGTCGGAGTTCTCGCTCAGCCTGGCCCCGCCCAACGTGACGCCGCAAACGGTGGCGGCCATTCCCTACAATTCGCCGACGCGCCGCACCATAGCGCAAGTCAGTGATTTCGAGACGGCGGCGGGAAACCTGACGCTGGCACTCAGCAACGTGCCCGCCGGGATGACGGTGAGCGGATTGCAGCACGATGGAAATGGATTCATCAGCGCGCTGCTCAACGCCGCCTGCAATCTGGCGGGCAGCACGCAAAGCTTTAACCTCAACGTGACCGATGCCGACAACAACGCCACCAGCGGCGTTGTCACGGTTGGGTTGCAACCGCTGCCGACCATTCAATTCACCAACAACAATCCAACCAGCCAAACCGTCTGCGTTGGTCAGCAGGCGCTCTTCGGCCCGATCAATGTGACGTTCAGCGGCGGCGCACCGGTGGCCGTCAACTTCCGCTGGCGCAAAGTCGGTCAGTCGAATCCTGTCTCAACCGCCTCCCAGCTTTTCTTCCCCAACGCCACGGCTGCGGATGCAGGCGATTACCTGGTGGAATGGGCAACCGAATGCAACCCCAGCAACTATCAATTTTTGGAGCAAGTCTCCCTGACAGTACATCAGCCCACGGCGGCCACGGCGCTCGACAATGGCACCGTCATCGAAGGCGCAGCGGCCAGCTTCACGACCACGGCCTCAGGCAGCGGCCCGTTCGGCTTTGTTTGGAAGAAAGGCGCGGTGGTGCTTTCAAGCAACGAGCATTTGCAGATCAATTCGACCGCGATGCAAAGCACGTTGTTGATCGGCCAGACTGTCACAGGCGACAGTGATACCTACAGCGTCACTGTCACCGGCGCCTGCGGCGCGGTAACACAAAGCGCCGCACTGACGGTGAACCCCACCTGCGTTGGGCTGACGCTCGCGCCGTTCACCTTGCCTAGCGGCGTGCTCGGTTATGCCTACAACCAAACGCTGACGGCCAGCGGCGGCGTACCGCCGTATTCGTTCAGCATTTCAGACGGCGCCTTGCCGCCGGGTTTAGCGCTCAACGCCAACGGCACACTGAGCGGCGCGCCCACGCAGGTCGGCAACTTCGTGTTCAATGTGGAAGCCAGCGCGGGCGCGTGCACAGGCAGCGCGGGTTACACGCTCAGCGTCGGCCAACTCAATCTGGCGGCGACGGGCGGCGAGGGTTATGTGGATTTGAACTGGACGCAGGCAGGCTACAGTTCATTGATGGGTTTCAAGCTGTATCGCGCCACAGTCAGCGGCGGGTCGTATGCGCTGGCGCAAAGCCTGGCGGCCAATGCCAGCACGTTCCGCGATACGGGAGTGACGCCCAACACGGCGTACTTTTATAAGCTGACCGTGCTCGACAGCAACGGCGAATCGAGCTTTTCCAATCCCGCCGCCGCCACACCCGTGGCCGGTGAACCGCCAGTCATCACGCATACGCCGCCCGCCGCGCCTGCGGCGCCGGGCGTGCCCATTCCCATCCTGGCGACGGTGACGGACAACGTCGGCGTGCAAAGCGTCAAGCTGTTTTTCCGCACGCTTGGCGCGGCCAGTTACACCGAGCGTGCCATGCTCACCGGCGGCAACAATCTTTATGAGACAGGGATTCAGGGCAGCGAATTCGTCGTGCCCGGCGTGGAGTATTACCTCGAAGCGCGCGACCAGAGCAACGTCACGCAAGCGGGCCAGCCCAACGATCCGTACCGGCTGACGCTCGCAGATCGCCCATATCTGACGCAACTCAACCCGGCGAATGGCCCGGCGGCGGGCGGCACAAGCGTCACGCTCACGGGGCACAACTTCAAAGCGAACGCGGTCGTGCGCTTTGATAGCGCGCTGGCGACGATCACCAACCAGAGCGCGACGCAGCTTGTTTGCATCACGCCGCCGCATTTCCCCGCCGCCGTGGATGTGCGCGTGACCAATCCCGACGGCGCGAGCGATGTGTTGACGCGCGGCTTCATCTATCAGGGCGCACAAGCCGCGCTCAGTTTGCCCACGACCACCGGGCCGCAAGGCGTCAACGTGCAAATTCCCATCAATGCCGCCAACGTGCAGGGGCTGACGGCAGCCGACGTGCGCGTCACCTCTAACAGCGTGGTCTTGAGCGCCGTCAACGTCAGTCCGGGCACGCTCACGCCGAATTGGGGCATGCAAACGAATCTCAACACCCCGGGCGAAGTGCGGCTGGCGCTGGCGAGCACCACCGGGCCAATCAGCGGTTCGGGTTCAGTGGCGGTGATCGAATTTCAAGTGCTGGGCGCGCCGGGCGCGGTGACGCCGCTGACACTGAGTTCAGTCTTGCTCAACGGCGGCGCGATTGCGGCCACGCTCACGGCGGGGCAATTCACGGTGGCGCCGGTTTACTCGATCTCCGGCACGGTCAGTCATTGGAACAACACGTTGGGCGGCTTGGGCAATGTGACGCTGGCGCTCGCGGGCAGCGGCAATTACACAGCCAGCAGTCAGGCGAATGGCGCATTCGCGTTGAGCAACGTGCTGGGCGGCAGCTACACACTGACGCCAAGTAAGACCGATCAAACCAGCGGCATTTCGGCCTTTGATGCGGCGTTGGTGCTGCAACATTCGGCGGGCTTGATCACGCTGACGGGCGCGGCGTTGACGGCGGCGGATGTGGATCGCAGCGGCGGCGTGAATGCGCAGGATGCGTTTTACATCCTGCAACAAACGGTCGGCTTGATCGGCCTGCCCTTCCCCGGCGCGGGCGTGGCTTGGTTATTCAACCCAGTCACGCGCAGCTATAACAATCTCAGCGCCGATCAGACCAATCAAAATTTCACCGGCATGCTGCTCGGCGATGTCAACGGCAGCTTCACGACAGGCAACGCGCCGCACACACTCGCCACGCTCAGTTTGCCGGAAGTCAGCGTGCCGGCAGGCGCAGAGTTTCCCATGCTGCTCAGCCTGGGCTTGACGCAAGGCCAGGTGCTGGGCGCGGATTTGCAACTCACCTATGACCCAACGGTCGTCAGCGTGCTGGCCGTCGAGAATGGCAGTTTGATCAGCGATTGGCTGCGCGCGGTGAATCTCAACACGCCCGGCTTGCTGCGAGTGGCGCTCGCGGGCAGTCGCGGCGTAGCGGGCAGCGGTGAGCTATTGCGGCTGCGGTTGCGCGCGACGGGTGGCGTGGGCCGTTCGAGCACTTTCACCTTCACGCAAGGACGGCTCAATGAAGGCGGCATCGGAACTACGCTCACAGCAGGCCGCGTGACGATTCGCGCCCGGCCCGCGCCCGCCGATTTCGATCTGGATGGCAAGACCGATTTGACCGTGTGGCGCGGCGCGACCGGCGCCTGGTTCACGGCGCGGGACGGCAACAGCAGTTTGCCGCCCATCGTTTGGGGCAGCAGCCGCGAGCCTTACAACGATGTGATCGCACCGGGCGATTATGACGGCGACGGCCAGGCTGACGTAGCCATTTGGCGTCCGCTCGATGGCGGTTGGTACATCATCAATTCGTCCACCGGCGCATTTAGTCAGCGCGCCTGGGGGCAACGCGGCGATGTGCCTGTGCCCGGTGATTATGACGGCGACGGCCAGACCGATCCGGCCGTCTGGCGGCCCTCAGACAACAACTGGTACATCCTGAAAAGCTCGGACGGGCAATTCACCGTGCAAGCCTGGGGCAGTCCCAACGCGCCGTACAACGATGTCGCCGTGCCCGCCGATTATGACGGCGATGGCAAGACCGACCTCGCCGTCTTCCGGCGGCAAACCGGCGTCTGGTACGTGCGCAAGAGTTCGGATGGACAAATCATTGTGCAGCCTTGGGGCCTCGGTACGGATGCGCCCGTGCCCGGCGATTACGATGGCGATGGGCGCGCCGATCTCGCCGTCTGGCGCGGCGGCGAAGGCAATTGGTATGTGCGCAAGAGCAGTGACGGCCAATTCCAAGTCACTCAATGGGGCAGCGGCGCGCTCGAAGATGTGCCCGTACCGGGCGATTATGACGGCGATGGCCGCGCGGATGTGGCCGTCTTCCGGCGCAGCAACGGCACTTGGTACATTCAACCCAGCAACACCAGTGCGGCCATCGTGAAACCGTGGGGCTTGGGCACCGATATGCCTGTGCCTGGACACTTGGCCGGACGCAATTGAGCTAGGTCGGGCAGGTTTGTTGGTGCGGCGCGCAGCCCACAGCGCCCCCAACGACAAATCTGCCCGTGTTCCTCAATCTGTTTGGTTCCCGCTTGTTTTGCCCGCAACTATTCCCTGTCCGACAAGCGCGCAACGCCTGCCTGCGCAGCCTTTTTCCTGCCTCTGCGTTGCTTGCTTGTGCGCTCTCGCTGCCTCACATAGGATGTGCGCACAATTCCAACCGGCATTTCGTTGTGATAACAATCATCAGGAGGGCAAAGAATGCACAACCCGGCACACGGGCGCGCGACCATACTGTGGGGCGGCATGTTGGCGGCGGCACTTGTCTGGCTGAGTGGTTACGCCTGGGCGGGGCGTGCCATTGCGCAGCAGGGCGTGTGGCTGCCGCCGCCTAAAAATACTGACGCCGTCAAAACGCTGGTCGTCACGGGCGGCCACGATCACGACGCCGATTTTTACACCGTTTTTGCCGATGCCCGCATCCGCGCCACTGTTGACCCGCACCCGGCGGCCTTGCGCAACGACATTCGCAAACGCGCCGACGTGCTGGTGCTGTACGACTATGTCAAAGAACCGCTGGAAGCGCCGCGCCGCCAGCACCTGCTGGCCTTTGCGGAAAGCGGCAAAGGCATCGTCATCTTGCACCACGCAATTTGCAGTCATACGGACTGGCCCGCCTGGTACGAAACCATCGCGGGCGGGCGCTGGCTGTTTGAACCCACCAACGGCTTGCCCGCCACGACGTATCAACACGACGAAGAGATGGACGTGAAGATCGCCGGCAATCACCCCATCACGCGCGGCCTGCGCGACTTTCGCATTCACGACGAAACGTACAAGGGCCTCTGGATTTCGCCCCAGGTCAAACCCCTGTTGACGACCACGCATCCGCGCAGCGACAAGACGATTGCGTGGATCAGTCCGTATGAAAAGTCGCGTGTTGTCTACATTCAATTGGGGCACGACCGGCAGGCGAATTTGAATCCGCATTATCAAACGCTGGTGCGGCAGGCGATTTTGTGGGCGGCGGGGCGGTTGAAATAACTATTCTTTCCCACGAAGACACGCGCAGGAACACAAAGCGTATTTGGCTATGCAGTAGAAACAATGCCATCAGTTTTCTGACTCATGGCTCCTGATTCCTGATTCCTGGTCAGTAAAATTCGCCGTATTTTCTTAACCAGGGGTCAGGAATCAGGAGTCAGGAATCAGAACCAATGATGCCGATTGGCCGAACGACTGTCGCGCTTATCCCTACCTGCTTTGTGCTCCTGCGCGTGTCTTCGTGGAAAACAATTTAGGAATCTATGTCTGAAGCATTCACTACAACTGGCCTGCTGATGGCCGCCACCACCTCCGTCACCAACGTCTTCAAAGACATCGCGGGCAAGAAGGTCGTAGACCAGCACGAACTGGTCGCCTCGACCTTCTGGATTCGCTTCTTCGCCGCTGTCGTCTTTGCTGGGGCGCTGTTGGTGCGCATCGCGATGTACGGGCCGCCCGCCGTGAAACCTGATCCCAGCCCATTGTTTGGCGTGGCGGGTTGGTTCATCGCGCCGCTGCCGACCTACTTCGTTTACCTGCTGATTGAGGTGTCCTTGATCGTCTGTTCGACGCTGCTGTTCTTTCGCGCCATGCAGGTGTCGCCAATTTCGCTGTGCATGCCATACGTATCGTTCACGCCGGTGTTTTTGCTCTTCACCGGACGGCTCATCAACCACGAGACGATCTCGCAGGCGGCGATGGTGGGCGTGTTGCTGATCTTCATCGGTTCGATGGTGATGCATCGCGCATTGTGGGCGAACGGCTGGCTCGAACCGGTCAAGGCGATTTATCGTGAACGCGGCTGCCTTTACATGCTCATCGCCGGGTTCATCATGGCGATCACCAATCCGATTGATAAAAAGCTGGTGACGATGACCGATGCTTTTACGCAAGGCTGCGGCTTTGGCGTAGGCATGGCGCTTTTCTTCGGTCTGCTAGCACTGGCGCGGCGGGCGGATATTGGACACGTGATTCGCGCCATGCCAAGTTGGTGCATGATTGCGGGCACGGGCGAAGCGATTGCGCTGCTCTTTCAATTGATGTCGCACAACTACATTCAAGTGGTCATCACGATCAGCATCAAACGCGCGGGTATCATCTTAACTGTGCTGCTGGGCTGGTTGATTTTCAAAGAGAAAGACATCGGCGATAAGCTGATTGCCGCTTCGGTGATGCTCGCCGGGGTGTTGATTATTTATTTGAAGCTGGATGTGATGGCGAGCTTGGGTTTGGCTGGCGTGGCATTACTGGCGCTGGCGCTGGCGCTGTATTTAACACGCAACTCGGCGGCGAACGCCACGACCAAAGCGATACGGGGAGCGTCAGCGACCTGAGCCTGGGCCAGCAGTTGGTTTGGCCGAGGTTGAGGCCAAAGCACTACAACAACATCAATCCGTCAATGACCAAAGCTCAGGTCGCTGACGCTCCCCGTACTGTAACAATGTGCTGACACGCATTTCTTCATCACGACAATGACGGCAACGCAATTTAGTTTTGACGATGAACCGGGCCTGCATGCGCCCGACTTGTATGATTATGCGGCTCTGGCTGAAGGCATTGACGGGCTGGACGCCATTGATGACGTCCAGGTCGCGCGCTACCACGCGCAAGGCGTAATCGCGGTGCATAACGCCTTCACAGCGCAACAAGTGCAAGACGCGCTGGACGGGTTGACCGATCTGATCGCGGGCAAGGTACCCGAATTTACCAACATCCAATTTCGCGGCGACGTGCGCGACCGCCTGGATCAATTGACCGTCGAAGAGCGCATCAACGCTGTGCGGCGCTTGCTTTACTTTGCTGAATACGACGCGCGGCTGCTTGCTATCGCGCAGCATCCGGCCTTGCTGGCGGCGGTCGAAAAGCTGCTGAACGCGCCGCCTGTTCTTTTTCAGAGCATGGCGCTCGTCAAACCGCCGCGCGGACGCGAAAAACCTTGGCATCAGGATCACGCCTATTTTGAATTGCCGCTCGACGCGCGCGTCGTCGGCGTCTGGATCGCGCTGGACGAAGCAGGGATTGAGAACAGCTGCATGCGCTTTCTGCCGGGCTGGCATCGGCAGATTGGGAGCCAAGGTAGCGAGGAAGCCTCCGCACCACGCGAAGTCATAACAAGCGATGGCTTACGCCCGCTGTGGCCGCATTACCTGCTGCGCGATTTACAGATTTGTGATCGTGAGATGGCGGGGCCGAAAGCACACCGCATTGCTGCACCGTTACAGCCGGGCGGGCTGGTGCTGTTCGACAGCTACATCCCGCACGGCACGCCGAGCAATCTCACGGCGCAACGGCGGCGCGCCTTGCAGTTTCATTACACGGTGGCAGAGGTGCCAAAGATTACGGCGGAAGAGCGGGTGGCGCTGTGGCTGGGGGAAGATGGTTCTTGCTAAATCGAAGCTGACGCGCTCAGGTCTCATCACGTGAACCGGCAACAGGTGTTTAGAGTTCCGCCTTTAGGCGGTGGTGGCGCGGAGCGCCTTAGTTGACGCGCCTGCGGCGCGCCGACCGCCTAAAGGCGAAAACTCTAAACGCCTGCTGTCTACGCTTACCTTTTCTACTGAAGTTCTAAACTCGGTTGTTTCGATTTGGGAGCAAACCATGCAACTCAAACTCGTCAAAAGCACCTGGGGCATGACCGGCACGCTCGCCGAAAATTTGCGCCGCATCGCCGACGCCGGATACGCCGCCGTTGAAATGCAGTTGCCGCCGGATGAACTGCTGCCGGAGTTTCGCCGCCTGCTGCAAGAAACCAAGCTCGCATACGTCGCGATGGTCATCACGCTGACCGACGATCATCTGCCCGAATTCAAAGCCAAGGTTGAAAAGGTGCGCGCGTTTGAACCACTGCAACTGACGGTGCACGCGGGCAAGGATTGGTGGCCGTGGGAAACGCAACGCGCCTTCTTTGCTAAGGCCTTGGAGGTCGAGCGGCAAACCGGCCTGATCATCAATCACGAGACGCATCGCGGGCGGCCTATGTTTACGCCCGCAGCAACGGCGCGGCTGTTGCGCGAATTCCCTGAGTTGCACATCAATGCGGACTTCAGCCATTTCTGCAACGTGTGCGAGAGCTTGCTGGAAGACCAAACCGCAGACATGGCCTTGTGCATTGCGCGTTCCCGCCATTTGCACGGGCGCGTAGGCCACGAAGAAGGGCCACAGGTCAACGATCCGCGCGCGCCGGAATGGGCGCAGCAATTGGCGGCGCACGAAACGTGGTGGGCCGAGATCATTCGCGCGCGACTGCGGGCGGGCGCGGCGCATTTCACCTTCAATCCCGAATTCGGGCCGCCGAATTACATGCCGACATTGCCTTACACCGCTCAACCAGTCAGCGATTTGTGGGACGTGTGCGCGTGGATGACGGAACGCTTTGGACAGCTTTATCAGGAAGTAACAAAGCCTGCGTAATGATGCTGTACCGCGCGCGTGAGCAAGCGGGTCATCAACGTTGCCGTAATCGAACGACAGCCAAAGCGCCGCTTGCTCACGCGCGCGGTACTGTTCCAGCGCCACCTGTCTTTTATCCCTCGCCCCTTATCCCTTGTTACTGACATCACACCTTCGCTGTGTTATGCGTCGCTGTGCGATTAGGTGCGTCGGCCTATCTTCACGCCGTCAAATGAACCAACGGCTTCAACAACTAAATCAGACGTGATGGCCCGGCTTTGCTGGGACAGATTCTTCAGGCGCGCGGTCATTGCGGGAGCCACAACCCAAAACGCTTTCGACAAATTCGAGGAGGAATGAGTGATGAAAACCAAACTGTTGTTCTTGGTTACGAGCCTAGCCCTGTTGCTGGGTCTGGTCAGTCCGCTGACGGCCACGACGGTGAAGCGCAAGAATTTCAATGAACTGGTGCAGGAGGCCGAATTGGTCGCCATCGGCCGCATCATCAACGTGCAAGCCTTTCCGACCGCTGACAAACAATACGTCTACACCTACGTGACGGTGAATGAGTTGGATATTCTGAAAGGCAGCTTTGAGGAGTCGCAGCTCACCTTGCGGATGGATGGCGGTGACACGGGCGACGGGCGGCGGTTGGTAATTCCAGGCGTGCCGAAATTCCAGTTCGGCGAACAGGTGGTCATCTTTTTGAAAGGCAATGGCCAGGCGATTTGCCCGTTCGTCGGCTGGGAGCAAGGGCTGTTGCGCATTGAGAAGGATCAGAAATCAGGCGAGTCGCTCGTCAAATCCAGCCGCGGCCAACGCATTCATGGCATCAAGAGCGGCGCGTTCCTACTGGACGCGGGCGAACAAAAAGGCCAACAACAGGACGGCGTTTATCTAGTAGACGCGCCGGGCGGCAACAGTGCCGGCCAAGCCGACAATGGCGGGACGCAGCCCTTGCAGGCGTTGACCGCCGCCGAACAGCAAGACGATCTGTCGCTGACGGAATTGCGGCAGCAAGTGCACGCGGTGTTGCTCAAAGGCGGTAATCAGCGCAGCGTCGCCGCCAAGGTGAAGAGCGCCGAAATCACGTTTGAAACGCCCGCGCAACGCTCGGCCCGCCGCAAAAACTAAGGCCGCCGCGCACCCCACAACCAAGTCAACGCGAACAAACGAAAGAGACGAAAACTGACGAGTATTGGAGGAACTATGAAATTCAAGCTGACACGCAAGACAATTTTCGGGCTACTCATTGCCGCAGCCTTCACCATTGGCCTGGCCTTGCCCGCGCAAATCAGCCAAGCCTATGTTTACCTGACCTGCGATGACGGCACCGACCCTATCACCTGGAGCGAAGAGTGCGACGATTGCGCGCGCATGCATGTCAACACGGTCTCGTTCCCCGCCGGCAATCCGTTCACGACCGAAGTGAATGCCGCGATGGACACCTGGAATGCGGTGGAGCGTTCCAACTTCACCTTTATCAAATTGCTCGACACCAACGGCACATACGGCCACAACGATGTCAACGAAGTCGTCTTCGACGAGATTGACGGCCCGGGCGACACGCTGGCCGTGACACACACCTGGTACAACCTCTGCTATCCGTTTGACGATGCCGACATCAAAGAGGCGGATGTGATCTTCGATGTGGATGAAAATTGGTATACGTCGGCGTTTAGTTATACGTCGCCGAACATTCACTTCCGCACCGTCGCCGTGCACGAGTTCGGTCACGCGCTGGGCTTGAAACACGAAGACGACGTGCTCGACACGATGAATTCGTTTTACCCGAATGGCGGCCCGCTCTCGTACAGCAAACTGATGATCCCGACCGCCGACGCGCGGCAAGGGCTGCGCTTCCTCTACCCGCAAGGCGGCACCGCCAAACCCGATCTGGTCGCCTTGAATTACAAACGCACGGGCGCGGGGTCGAGCGCGCTGGTCAGCGGGCCTGCGGGCGCGGCGGATGGCACGAACGTGACGATTGAAAGCACATTCCAAAACATCGGCAGCGCCGCGTCAGGCAATTTCAACATCGGGTTTTATCTCTCGACCAACAACTACATCACGACCTTTGACACGTTGCTGGGCACCAACGTCGGCGCGCACGTTTCGGCGGGCGGCACGGTGACCTTCTCACGCACCTTGCACATTCCCGCCGGCACTCCGCCGGGCGTGTATTACCTGGGCGTGTTGCTGGACAAAGACAATAACGTGGACGAATGGGACAACAGCGCGGCCAACAACGGGCTGGCTCAACCGCGCACGATCACGATCTATTGATTGTGACAGTTGATGCGGTACACTGCGTGGCCGAGGGGATCAAGCGATCCTCTCGGCCACACGCTTCTTCTGGCTCATTACAACCTGGTTACCACAGAGGCACAGAGGCATAGAGAGAAAGAGAAGCTGCACGACACCTACGTGAATGCCCTTCTTGCTTTCTCTCTGTGACTCAGTGCCTCTGTGGCAAAACCCTCTTCAACCAAAAATGACACGTGAACGACTGCGCGCCGCCTTTGTCGGTTGCGGCGGCATCGCCGAACATTACTTGAGTGTGTACCGCGATCTCGCCGGTGTCAGTGTGGTGACCTGCATTGATCCCGATTTGAAGCGGGCCGCGCACGCGGCAGCACTGGCGACAAATGCCGAGCAAGCTAAACTGCAACCACGTACCACTGCCGATTTCAACGACGCACTGGCCGCCGATGTTGATGTCGTCGTCATCAACACCCCCAACCATTTGCATCGCGATCAAGCCGTGGCGGCGCTGGCGGCGGGCAAACACCTGCTGTTGCAAAAACCTGTGGCAACATCGTTGGCAGATGCCGTCGTGATTGCTGAAGCCGCTGCGCAAGCCGCACGACGCGGCGTCATCAGCGGGCTGTATCTCAGCTATTTCGATCAGCCCCTGATGCACGACCTGCGCGCAATGAATGAACAAGGCTGGTTTGGCGACATCGCGCATCTTTACGCGCGCCTGATGCATCGCGGCGGCTTGGCGGTCGCGCGGCAATTGCAACGCGGTGAAACCAATTGGCGGGCGTCGCTGGCGCAAACGGGCGGCGGTTGTTTTATCCAGTTGGCCGTGCATTATGTGCACCTCTTTCGCTGGTTGCTGGATTCGCCCATCGTGCGCGTCGCGGCGATGACCAAAAACCTGCACTGCCCCGGCATCGAAGGCGAAGACCTCGCCTGCGCGATTCTAGAATTTGGCAACGGCGCGCTGGCGACCTTGGATATGGCCTGGAACACGGCGGGCGAACAGCTTGCAGTGCACGGCACGCGCGGCACGGCTGAATACCTGGGCAATCAAACGCTGATTCTCGATTCGGATGCGGGCGCGTTCAACGGTAATGTCATCAAGTATGCCGCCAACAGCGCCAGCCAAGCGCCTGGCGCTCCCGGCGCGGCTGTCACGCAGCAAACCTTAACGATCACCGCGCCCTTGCTGGGCGAGGTGCATAATCCGTTCAACCAGCATCGGCTCTTTTTGGAGGCCGTGTGCGCTGGCCGCCCCGCGCCGGTTTCCATTGCCTCTGGCGTCGAAGATTTGCGCGTCGTGCACGCCGTTTATGAAGCGGCGCGCACGGGACAAGCCGTCAAGTTATAAACGCAGCGAAAGGAAACGAGTCGCTGCCGGTTGGCGAAGCCTTTGGAGTGCGCGCGGCACAGGCCGCCGCTTTGGTATGCCCTTCATTTCGTAAACGCCAAAGGACTACCAAAGCGGCGGCCTGTGCCGCACGCACTCCAAAGACGCGACACGTCAAACACAAACTTCACGATCACTGTTATGAAAGAACTAGGCATCGTCGCCGATGAAATCAGCCGTGACTTTCGCGCCGCCGCGCGCGTCGGCATGCAAGCGGGTTTGCGCCGCTACGAAATCCGTTTCTTGCAATCGGGCCGCGCGCCGCTGTGCGATGCCGCAGAGCTTGGCGAGATCGAACGCATCTGCGCGGGCGAAGGGCTGACACTGACCGCGCTCTCGCCGGGCTTGTTCAAATGGACGGACACGCCGGAAAAGTTTCGACACGAAATGGCCGAGGTTTTTCCGCGCGCGGTCGAATGGGCGCAGCGCTGGAAGCTGCCAGCCCTGATCGTCTTCGGTTTTCAGAAACCGGGCGCGACGGAGGCGAACGCGGACACGGTCATTGCCGAAGCACCGCCGCTGTGGGTGTTGGATTGTTTGGCCGAAGCGGCGGCACGGGCAAGCGCAGCCAACCTCAAACTGTTGATTGAACCGGAGCCAGTTTGCTTTGCCGATTCGGCAGCAGCAGCGGCACGAATGATTCGCGCAGTTGATTCGCCCGCGCTCGGCATCAACTACGACCCGTGCAACGATGCGTGGAGGTGGCGGCGCGATCCGCTGGCTGAGTTTGCCGAGGCGGCACCGTTCATCGCCAATGTCCACATCAAAGACCAGCTTGCTGCGCCGCGTGGCAGCGGCCTGCCTACCTGGGTCGTGCCGGGCGGCGGGATGCTGGATTGGCGCGGTCATTTGCGGGCAGTGAAAGAAAGCGGCTACGGCGGGCCGCTTTCGCTGGAGCCGCATATCAACGGCGAGCTGGAAACAATTCGACAATGCAAAGCGGCAGTGGAAACTTATCTGACGGAGCTTGAATGGCAATGAACTCTCACACGCTTTCACGACGCGCGTTCGTTACAGCAACAACGGCAACCGCCTGTGCGCACTTGCTGCCAAATCCGCGCGCGGCAGAACCGCTGGCAGAAGCATTGATAGACATTCACCAGCACACGCATTACTGGGGCCGCGACGACACGGGGCTGGTGATGCATCAGCAGGCCCTGGGCGCGACCAAAACTGTCTTGCTGCCGGGCGGGACATACGATGGGTTGGAAGGGTATATCTACAGCAACGAATCGTGCATGGCGCTGGTCAAACGCTACCCCGACAAGTTCGTGACGTTCGCCAACGAAACGACGCAAGCGCCGGATGCCCGCGCGACGATTGAGAAATACTTGAAGCAAGGCGCCATCGGCATCGGCGAACAGAAGTTCCGCGTCGAGAGTGATTCGGTGTATTCGCAGCGCATGGCCGAACTGGCGCAGGAATACAACGTGCCGATTCTGCTGCATTTTCAGTACGGCAAATTCAACACGAACTTCGCGCGCTTTGAGCAGATGCTCAAAAAGTTCCTCAAGGTCAATTTCATCGGCCACGCGCAATCGGTCTGGGGCAACGTTGATCTCAACCACGATCAGTCAGTGCTTTATCCAACCGGCAAAGTCACGCAAGGTGGTTTGACCGACCGCTGGTTGCGCGACTATCCGAATTTCTTTGCCGATCTCTCAGCAGGTTCGGGGTTGAATTCGGTCACGCGTGACGAAGAACACGCGCGCGGTTTTTTTGCGCGCCATCAAAACAAACTGCTCTATGGCAGCGACTGCCAAGACATTGATACGAAGGTGAAAGAGTGTTGCGGCATCCGCATGATCGAAGCCATTCACCGGCTGGCAAGTCCGGCAGTCGCGCGCAAGTTGCTGTACGAAAATGCGCGGCGCGTCTTGAAGATCAACTAACGAATCACCTGAAAGTGGCATGTTCAAGGCGCTGATGCCTGACCGCTGGTGCCTGACTCCTGACGAGCAAAACTCGTCGCATTTTCTGGTTTCAGGGGCCAGGCACCAGGGGTCAGGCATCAGGGAAGCTGGTTGCAACTCACGTTGTCCAACGCTTTTCTCTCGCAAAGGAACCTCTATGAAAAGAATCTTCCTCGTCACCCTCGTGCTGTTGTGCGGGGCGCTTACGGCTGCCGCCAAACCGCTAAAAGCCGGGCTGGCCCGCGCCGTCATTACGCCCGAACAACCGACCTGGCTGTCGGGGTATGCCGCACGCAACAAACCGTCGGAAGGCAAGCTGCACGACCTCTGGGTCAAGGCGCTGGCGCTAGAAGACGAACGCGGCAACCGCGTCGTACTCGTCACCAGCGACATCCTCGGCTTTTCGCGCGAGGTCGCCGCGACCATTGCCGGGCGCGCGCAACAGCAATTCGGGTTGCGCCGCGAACAGTTGATGCTCAACTCGTCGCACACGCACACCGCACCCATCGTGCGTTCCAATTTGATCGGTGCGTATGACCTCGACGCCGAACAAACCGCGCGCGTCGCTGCGTTTGCGGAACGGTTGCAAGATCAAGCCGTGCGCGTCATCGGCGCGGCGTTGCAAGACCTGGCCCCGGCCAAAATTTCGTTCGGGCACGGCGTGGGCGGCTTCGCCAGGAACCGCCGCCAACGCGCCGCCGATGGCAGCATCCGCATCGGCGTCAACGAGGCTGGCCCCGTAGACCATGACGTGCCCGTGCTGCTGATCGAATCTGAAGACGGCAAAACACGCGGCATTGTCTTCGGCTACGCCTGCCACAACACGACGCTGACGGGCGAGCATTACACTATCAGCGGCGATTATGCGGGCTTCGCGCAATTGGCTATCGAAGCCGAACATCCCGGCGCGACGGCCATGTTCGTGATGGGTTGCGGCGCCGACATCAATCCGTACCCGCGCAGCAAGCTCGAAAACGCCCAGGCTCACGGCACAGCATTGGCTGCCGTTGTCACGCAAGTTTTGCAAAGCAGCCGCCTGAACATCAGCGGCACATTCAAGACCGCGTTTGAACGCATCGCCCTGCCCTTCGGCCCGTTGCCCACGCGCGAAGAATTCACGGCACGGTTGAATGACAAAGATGTCTTCAAACAACGCCACGCCAAACGCATGCTCGAACGCTATGCGCGCGACGGGAAGCTGGCGGGCGACTATCCCTACACGATCCAGGTCTTCCAACTCGGCAAAGACTTCACGCTGATTGGGTTGGCGGGCGAAGTCGTAACCGATTATGTGTTGCGGCTCAAACGCGAATTGGGCGCGCGCGGCTTGTGGGTCGCGGGTTATACCAACGAAGTCATGGCTTACATCCCGTCGGCGCGGATGTTCAGCGAGGGCGGGTATGAAGTGGTGGATTCGATGATCTACTACGATCAGCCGGCTTCCTGGTCGCCAGCATTGGAAGAGAAGATCATCGGCAAAACACGTGAATTGGCGCGGCGGGTGGGACGGAAATCAACGAGATGAATCTGGGTACGCACCGCTTCCAGCGTGCAAGCGTGGCAGCAAACAAAAACGTGCTGAAGGGTTATACGTCAGCCTGAATTGGTCTGACGCCACACCTGCACGCTGGAAGCGGTGCGTACCCAGGTTCAACGCCTCAGCCAGCGTTCGAGAAACGCATACGCTTGTGCTCTTTGTTCGTCGGGAAATGAATGCGCTGCGTCGGGATAAACCGCCTGCAACCGTCCACCAACTCGAAACACCTTTTCATAGACTGGCTGTGCCGCCGCCACACAATCGCGCACGCCGTTCACCTCAAAATTCGCATCCCGCAACGGCGCATTGATGAATAGCGGACGCGGGGCCAGCGCCGCCAACACGTCCGGAAAATCAAACGGCATAAGCGCCGAGTCTTTGCCGAACTGTTCCGCGATGCGCGGCATATAGCGCACCCCGCTCCAGCCCGTCAAATCGCCGCCGTAGTACTTGCCAAACGAAGTGAAGCCGCAACTCGTCACGATGGCTTTGAGGCGTTCGTCAAACGCCGCGACAAACAGCGCATTGTGTCCGCCGAGCGAATGCCCGATGACGCCGAGGCGTTGGGCATTCACTTGCGGCAGGGATTGCAAGAGGTCTACGGCGCGCATGTGGTTGACGATGCCTTTCATGGTGCAACTGGCGTAACCGTGTTGATAAGGGTCAAAGCTGTTTTCACCGAGATACGGATAATCTGGGGCGAGGCAGACGAAGCCGCGTTCGGCCAGTTCTTGGGCGTAATGCAATTCGGGATTGCCGCCGAGGCCCGCCGGTTCGGCTTTGCCGATTTTGACGGTTTGATGCAGGCAGAGCATGGCGGGCGCGTGGCGCTTCGGGCGTTTGGGCACGAGCAAATAGGCGGGTACCCAATCGCCCGGCTCGCTCAAGTAGCAAATCTTGGTGCGGGTGAAGGCGGACAGGTCTTCGCGTTCGAGGGTCTCCATCTCAACGGCCTGTTTGGCACGCGGCGGCAATGCGCCCATCACGCGTTGCATGGCGGCGAGTGTGGCGGCGCGGGCTTGCTGCCATTCGGCGCGGTTATGCGGAGCGCGAGCTTGAGCAGGAAGGAAGAATGCGGCTGCCAATGAACGCAGCAACGCGCGGCGATTGAGCGTCGGGAGTCCGATTCGATTGCGCATAGCAGCGCGAAGTATAGAGGCTTTTTTTAACCGGCGTGAGGGCGTGCAAAAGCAAAAGAGCATGGAGTTCAGCCTACAGGCTGCCGGAGCGCACTAGGGGCGCGCCAGACAAGCTAAAGTTTGAACTCCATGCTCTTTTGCGAAGCATCAACGTTGGCCGCTTTACGTTAGGCCAGGAAGCCTAAGTCTTGCTGGCCGAAATTGGCGAGTTCAGGGAACAAGCCGGTCAATTGTGCGGTTGGTGCCCCGAACCATTTCGCCAGGGTCGCGCCGTATTGCGCCAGCGAGGTCGAGGGCAACAGTACGCCGCGATTGTCGGCAAACGCATTCGGGTCATACGCCGAATCGGCCTGATTCAGCAGCGGGAACTTGCCGTAAACCTGACCGCCCAGCACTGCGCCGCCGAGTGCCAGATAGTGGCTGCCCCAGCCGTGATCGGTGCCGGTGCCGCTGGGTTGCAAGCTGCGCCCGAAATCCGACAGCGTAAACGCCGTGACCTGATTGGCGATGCCCATCTCGACGGTCGCGTCATAAAACGCCTTCAACGCCTGGCTGACCTGTTGCAGCAACACCCATTGCTGGTAATCCTGCCCGCTGTGCGTGTCGAAGCCGCCCAGCCCGCAGAAAAAGACCTGCCGCCCGACCCCGGTTTGCGCGCGCAAACTGATGTAACGGGCGATGTCTTTTAACTGATTGCCAAGTTGGCTGCTGGGGAATACGGTCGTCAATCCGCCGTTGTTGCCGATGCCTTTGAGCAGGCCGTTGAGCGCCCAGGTATCGCTCATGATTTTGTCCGCCGCCGCGACGAGGCGATTGCTGTTATTGAGCGTGACCAGTTGCTTTTGCGCCGTAGCGCGGGCGTCGGTCGCAGCCAAGGGCCAGCCGCCGCTCATCGCGTATTGGCTCAGATCGTTGCCGGGTTGCAAACTCGTGCCCGACACGACCTGGCCGTTGCAAAACAGCGCCGCGCCATTAAATGAGATCGAAGCCGGAAAGGTTGAGTTCGCATTGTTCGCCTGCACCAAATCACAGATACGTCCGCCCCAGCCAGTATTCGCCGCCAAGCCCGCCTGCATTTGCACGACTTGATCGGAATGCGAAAACAGTTGCGTCGGCAGCGGCACCGCGTTTTGCTGATACTGCTGCTGTGTCGTCGGCTGGCTCAAGGTGCCCGTGTTGGCGACCACCGCCAGCTTGCCTTGCTGAAACAATTGCTGTAGCTCGACCATGCCGTAATTGAACGCGTACTGCCCGCCATTCGTGGTCGTGATCGGCAACAGGTGATTGCCGGTCAACGCCAGGCCGCCGCGTTTGGCTTGGTACACCGGGTATTCGCTGGCCGACATGGGAATGACCATGTTGTGGCCGTCGTTGCCGCCGAATAGGAATAGGCAGACCAGCGCTTTGTAATCCTGTGCCTGCGCGGCGGCGGCCTGTTCGAATTGACCGAGCGCGGCGACCATGCCCGCACTCAGGCCCGTGCTCGCCGTGAGTTTGAGAAAATTGCGTCGGGATAAATCTTGTTTCATTGTTTGTTCACCTCTTTTTGTCAGTGGTCAGTGGTCAGTGGCTAGTGGTCAGTGCGGGCAACCGCCACACGACTGACCACTAGCCACTGACCACTGACCACTTCTCTTTACCGAATCACCAAATACTCGCTCGACATCGCCGTCAGATAGAGCACGGTCAGGGCGCGGTGTTTGGCATCGGCCCCAGCGGTTTGCGACGTTTGCAACGCGGTTTGCAGCGTTTGGCGCATGCCGGGCGACATACGGCCATAGAGCAGCAAGGTGTCTACCGCATTGATGCAGGCCGTGTGATTGCCGCCCAGCGCAAACAGCCAGGACAAATCCCAGATGCCGGTGCTGTAGTAGTTCATAAAGCCCCACAGGAAGTTGCCGCTGTTGACCGTCTCGCCCGGCCCGTGAATCTGGAATTCGGGGCCGTTGAGCGGCGGCGACTGTTTCGGGATGCGATAGAGCGCCGAGTAATGACCGAAGACCGACGGGGCATTGAGAATGCTCTCGCCCATTTCGTCATAAACGTAGGCGTAGAGGCTCGGCGTAATCGTGCCGCCCAACGCGCGCATCAGCGCGATGTGCGTTTGCACGGGCGTGCGCAAGCGTCCGAAATCATTCGGCGGCGCGTCATTGCGCGCGTCCTGATCCATCAAAATGGCGCGGATGACGGCGGCCAGGTCGCCGCGCACGCCAAGGCCGTTGTTGTTGAAGACATTCACAACGCGCGTGACATACGCTGCTGACGGATTGCTCGTCACCAGCGCGTGAATCAGGCGGGTGCAGATGAATGGCCCGACGTTCGGGTGATTGAAGATCGTGTCAATCACGTCGTCCAGGTCTTTCTGGATGGTCTGATTCGCGGGCAGCGTCGTGCCCAGGAAGGTTTTTGAGTTGGTGTCGTGATAAGACGGCAGCGGATACAGCGGCCCCGGGTAGTAGTTCGGGTTCGGATAGGTCGGCGGTGTGCCGCTGCGGTTGAACGTCCAGCCGGTCAAGGCCAGCGCCAATTGCCGCACGTCGGTTTGGTTATAGGTCGGAATCGGTTTGTTGGCGGCGTCCAGCATCTGCGAACCGTCCGGATTGAGCTTGTACAGGCCGATGCTGAACAACTGCATCAATTCGCGCGCGTAATTTTCATTCGCGCCGCTCGCACCAAGCGGTTTGGTGCTGTTGACCATGTCCAGGAAATTGCCCATCGAAGCGTCGAGCGTGATTTCCTTGAGCAGGTTCTTGTAATTGCCAAAGGCGTGCTTGCTCAAAATCTGCTGCCAGGGGATGAGCATGTTCGGGTAATAGTTCTTGTTGCGCGAAATCGTGATGACTTCGCTGAGCGCGTAAATCACCCGCTGCCGCAACTGATCCTGCCCGTTGAGGAAGTGCAGGTAAAACTGATCGGTCATCTCGGTCGCCGTCGAGTTGATGCCATTCGGATAGACTGACTCGGGCGCGAGGAACTGCTCGTCCAGATATTGATTGATACCGACCTGCTTGACGTATGTCATCAACGCCGACGTCGGCCCAAAGGTCGCCTGATCCAGAAAGCGTCCGACAGCCAATGTTTGCGCATCGGGCGTCGGCGCGGGCGCGGGCGAGGGCGAGGGGGAAGGTGATGGACTTGGCGAAGGTGAAAGCACAGGACTCGGCGATGGTGATGGTGATGGCATCGGTGACGGCATCGGCGTTGGCGTGGGTGATGGCGGCGGCCCCAATACTACGGTCACAGTGGCCGTGGCTTGCCGCTCTGTATTGGCAGCCGCAGCCGCGCGAATCGTCACCGGCCCGGCAGGCACGGCATTCGGCGCAGTGTACAAACCGTTCGCTGAAATCGTGCCATTGACGCTGCCGCCCACCACGCCCCAATACACTTGGGTCGTTGGCGCGCCTGTGACGGTGGCGGTGAATTGCTGTTTGGCATACGTCGCCACCGTGGCTGTCGCGGGCGCAACTGTAATGACAATGCCTTGCCCGAATTCGACCAGTCGCGAACTCGAAGCAGCCGCCCCAGGATTCGTCACCGTGACGTAGCCGCTGCCCGATTGCAGCACATTGCTGGTGGCTTTTAACTGGCCCGCCGAAACATAGGTCGTCGGCAAGGCCACCCCGCCCAACTTGACGACCGCGCCGTTATAAAACGTATTGTTATTGCTATAGAGATCGAAGGTCGTATTGCCCAGCGGCACTTTGCTCGGTGACCACCAGTTAAACACCGCGACCGGATATACCACCGTCACCGCGCCGCTGCCCGAAACATTGGGATCGGCCACGCTCACGGCTTTGACCGTCACCGGATTGCCGGGCGGCAAGGCGGCGGGGGCTTTGTAATTCCCCGCCGCATCAATCGTCCCGACCGAGGCATTGCCGTTGGGGATGTTATTGACGCACCAGGTCACCGCCGTATTCGCCGCGCCGCTGACCGTCGCTTTGAATTGTTTGGTTGTGTTGAAAGGTAAGATCACTGTGACCGGATCCACCGTCACCGTCACTGCCAGGGGTGCTGCTGAAAAAGTCGTCGCATGAGCTGACGAGTTGGTTTGCACCAGGCAGAGACAGACCAGTACAAACAGCCCTGCGGCTGTCGCACGCCACCTGTTATTGAGACGCATAGCTTCTTTTTCCTTAAATCTGTTTGGCCCTAAATTAGTTTTGGGATTTTGTGGGGTACGCAAACACAGCGTTTGCGCGCTAGCGTGTGCATGACCCGTCCGCCAGGCATGGTTAGGGTGAATCCCAGTCCATGCGACGTGCGCATGACACGAAAACAATTAACGGACTAACACGTGGGAGAGAGAGGAGTGCTGCGCTTTTGGGGAACGGCGGCGACTTTCGGCATTTGACCGCCAGGGCATCGGGCAGCAGGGGCATCTACGGTTTCGCCGCTAAACGATGGGCGGCGGGGATGCATATTGGTGAGAGAAAAAACTTTTTCAGGGAATCTTGTTTGGGGCGCTTGCAGCTACCAACCGCACAGGTAAATCCTGGCACTGCGAATACCGTATCGCAGCCTGTCAGTTGGCAGCGGGCTGCCGCAAAGAAATTGACGGGGAAGCGGAGGGAGGCTGAATTCAAAGCCGCCAACAAGAGCACTTGAGCGGCTTAACTGATTCCTGATTCCCGCTAGCTGGAAAATCAGCCGGCATTTTCCAACTATAGATTTCAAGATAATGCTTTTCCGTAGCAAGCCCGCGAAGGCGGGCGACAGCATAAAGCCCAGGGCGTTAGCCCTGGGTGGCGACAGGGTGAGCAGTAAGCCCGTGAAATGGGCGACAGACCAGTCTCTGCCGCCCGTTTCACGGGCTTACTGCTCATGCAACCGGCACCAGGGTTGCGGCTGCGCCTTCACCCTGGGATCTATGCTGGCCACCCGCTGCGCGGGTTCAATTCGGAAATTCTTTTTCTTGAAATCTATAGCAGGAATCAGGAGTCAGGAATCAGTGTAATGTCTTTGGCGGGTGTTTTGAGGACTTTGCAAAAGCCCTGCTGGCAGCCTGCGGTACGGTCGAATAACTTTGGCATATCCGGACCGCCGACATATACTGCCGCGCGCCGACCTCACCGCGCGCACAGCAAGGCAGTCTTCCCCCAGGTTCCAGTTTGGAACGGAATCAAAATTCAGCGCCATGATCAGCGAGAGGATTTATCCGATGAAACTCCGAAATCAATTTTCTTCCAAGTCAGTTCTCACCAGCCGCGCACAGTTGCACGTTGTTCAATTCGGCGCGCTCGTCTGCGTCAATTTGCTCTTGTTCAGCGGGCTGAGTTTCATTGGCAATGCGCGTGGCTTCAGCGCGCCGTTTCAAACGCCAGCGGCGTTCAGTTCCCTGTCCGCCGCCAGTTTTGAAACTAACCTCACGCCCGAAGGCATCGCCGCCGGTTTTGGCAGCAATCTCGCACCGAGTACCGCATCGGCCACCACCACGCCGCTGCCGACCACGCTCAACACGATTTCGGTGACGGTCAACGGTGTCAACGCGGGGTTGTTCTTTGTCTCATCAGGCCAGATCAACTATTTGATCCCGGCGGGCACGGCGGCGGGTGAAGCAACCGTCAATGTCTTGCGTAGCGGCGTCATCACGCACACCGGCAAAGTGACCATCGTCAGCGCCGCACCCGCCATCTTCACCGCCAACTCCAACGGCACAGGCGTCCCCGCCGCCATCGTCTTGCGTGTGGCGACGAACGGCGCGCAAACCACCGAAACCATCGCCCAACTGGTCAGCAATCGCTGGCAAACCAAAGCCATCAACCTGGGGCCGACGGGCGAGCGCGTCTTTCTGATTTTGTTTCTCTGCGGCATTCGCGGCTTGCCTAACAGCGATGGCAACAGCGGCAACGGCGTGGCCGAGAATGTGCGCGTGTTGATCGGTGGCATCGAACAGACACCGATATTCGCCAACAAACAGGGCGGCCTCGTGGGTGTAGATCAGATCAACGTCGAAATCCCGCGCGAATTGCTGGGGCGCGGCAAAATCAAAACCGCAGTGATTGGCGGCGGACTCTCTTCGCTCGAAGTCGAAATCGAAATCGCGGGCGCGACGGGCACGAACCCGCCGACCGTGACGAGTTTCGCGCCCACGCTCGCCACCGCAAGCGAAACACTCAACATCAACGGCGTCGGCTTTTCGACGGTGGCCGCGAACAACCTGGTGCGCGTCAATGGGCTGGAAACCTCGGTCGAATCGGCTGCGGCCACGCAATTGATCGTGCGTGTGCCTTACGGCGCGGAAGCCGGCCGCGTCATCGTGCGCACGACAACCGGCGAGGGTTCGAGCAACAGCGATGTCAGCGTGCGCACGACCATCAGCGGTCTCACCACCGACACGAATGGAAATCCGCTGCCCGGCGTCGAAGTCAGCTATGGCGCATTCAAAACCACGACGCGCAATGACGGCACCTATCTGTTGCGCGATGTGCCCGCCGGTTTCGGCACGCTCAAAATTGACCCGTCAAAATTGTCACTGACCCCGGCGATGCAACCCTACAGCAAAATCGCCACGGCCACCGCCAACCGCGACAACCTGCAAACCACCACCGCGCTGCAAACCGTCTCTGGCGAAGCCGCTTCGATTCAAACGCAAGGCAGCGGCGCGGCTGAAGAAGGCGACTTCACGCAACACCGCCTGCTCGCGCCCAACGGCACGATCACGACCGGCAATGTGACATTCAGTTTTGACGACAACACGGTCGGCACCTTTCCCGCCGGTGTCACCGATGGCCGCATTTACCTGACGGTGCTCACCAACAGCCGCACGCCGACGCCGCTGCCCGCCGGGATTTTCAGTTCGACCATTGCGCAACTTTCACCCATCGGCGTCAAACTCGCGCCGGGCGGCAAGCTGACGTTTCCCAACACCGACGGCTTGGCGGCGAATGCACAGGCGCGGCTTTACAAACTGGATCAAACCGCTGGCAGCCCGACGCTGGGCCAGTTCGTTGACGTAGGCGTCGCCACCGTTTCCGCCGACGGCCAGCGCGTCGAAACCGGCGCGAATGCGATCACCGAAACCAGCATCTATTTCGCCGCGCTCGCGCGTCCGCTGACCACCGTCACGGGCCGCGTGGTAGACAGCGATAACACAACGCCCGTGCGCCGCGCGCTGGTCACTTTGCGCGGGCAACAAACGTTCACGGATGGCAACGGCAGCTTTACGCTGCGCAACATTCCCGTCCCGGCCAATAACCTGCTGAACATCGAAGCCAGTTTCGTGCGACCAACTGGCCGTACCGACAGCGTGACGCGCAACAACATCGCCGTCGGCGCGAACGGGCTGACGCACATCACGCCCGACTTGGTGCTGCCTTCGCCAACGACGCAACCCAATCGTCCGCCGTCATTGATCGCGCCGACGCTGCTGACCGCTACCGAAGGCCAGACGCGCAACATCCCGCTGGTGGTGAGCGATCCTGATTCCGATCAACCCGTGCAACTGGTTCTGACCAGCCCCAACTTCGTCACGCTGGTGCTCATTCAAAACATCGCCAACATACGCATCGCCCCGCCCGCAGGCTCGGCGGGAACGTATCCGCTGACCTTGAAGGCCACCGATAACCAGAACGCCGTCACGACGCTGAACGCCTCGCTCACCGTCACGGGCAATCGCGCGCCTGTGCTATCCGTGCCGCTGGCGCAAACGGCCAGCGTTGGACAGCAACTCGCCTTCAACGTTTCGGCGTCAGACCCGGATGCGGATCAGACAGTAACGCTGATGGCAACCAGTCTGCCCAGCGGCGCAAGCTTCGTGCAGACGAGCGCGACGACCGGGCGCTTTACCTGGACGCCCACCGCCAATCAAACCGGCCTGGCGACCGCGACCTTCACGGCCACCGACAACGGCAGCCCAGTCATGACCGACCGCAAGTCAGTGGCGATCAACGTCGGCGGCGCAATTACGCAATGGGCGCAAACGGCGGGGCCAGAGGGCGCGGTGATCAGAGTTTTGTTGGTCAGCGGCAACAATTTCTTTGCCGGCACCGATGGCGGCGTCTTCCGTTCGGCCAATGATGGAGCCAGTTGGACGCCCGCCAACAACGGCTTGGCTGGCCAGTTCGTCTCAGCACTGACGACCAACGGGACGGCGTTGTTTGCGGGCACCTACGGAACCAGTCTGCTGGGCGGCGCTGGTATTTTCCGTTCGACCGACAACGGAGCGAATTGGACGCCCGCCAGTAACGGGTTGAGCACGCCGAATGTTTTCGCTTTGGGCGCGAGCGGCACTACGGTGTTTGCGGGTCTGGTGTCCGGCGGGATTGCTCGCACCACCGACAACGGCGCGAATTGGGCCGCCACCGGCGCGGGGTTGAGCCAACAACTCGTCTACGCTTTTGCCGCGCTTGGCTCCAACGTCTTCGCGGGCACGCTGACAGGCGGCGTCTTCCGTTCAACTGACAATGGCACGAATTGGACAGCCGTCAACACAGGGTTGACCTTTCCCTCGATTTCATCCTTCGCCGTCATCAACACGACGCTTTTTGCGGGCACCAATGGCGGCGGGGTTTTCCGTTCGACCGACAATGGCGCGAACTGGACGGCGGTCAATGCGGGTTTGGGCATTCAGGCCATTTCCTCATTGGCCGTGAGCGGGACGACGCTCTATGCCGGATCGCAGGTGGGCGGCGTCTTCCGTTCGACCGACAACGGCGCGAATTGGTCGGCGGTCAACAACGGCCTGGCGAATCAGTTCATCAATGCGCTGGCCGCGCGCGGCACAGCCGTGGTCGCGGGCGCGAACAGCGGGGCTTTGCGCAGTGCCGATAGCGGCGCGAATTGGGCCGCCGCCAACACGGGCCTCAGCGGGCAATTCATTTTTGCGCTGGCCGTCAACGGCGCGAATCTGTTCGCCAGCACCTATAGCGGCGTCTTCCGCACGACGAACAACGGCGCGGCCTGGACGCTGGTCAACAACGGGCTGGGCAATCGCATCATTCTGTCGTTGCTGGTGACGGGCACGACGCTCTATGCCGGCAGCGAAGGCGATGGCGTCTTCCGCACGACCGACAACGGCGCGAATTGGACGCCCGCCAACAATGGCTTGCTGGATCGCGCGATTACGGGCTTGGCGATGAGCGGCAATACGTTATTCGCCGCGACGGCGGGCAGCGGGATTTATCGTTCGACCGACAACGGCGCTACGTGGACGGGAGCGAATACAGGTTTGGGCAGCTTGAATATCCTGTCCATCGTCGCCAGCGGTAGTACGGTCTTTGTCGGCACCGATCAAGCGGGCGTCTTCCGCTCCACCGACGGCGGCAACAATTGGGCGGCGGTGAATACGGGCCTCTCCAGCCTCACGGCCTATTCGCTGGGACTGAACGGCACGACGCTCTTTGTCGGCACCCCCACCGGCCTCTTCCGCAGCAGCGACAACGGCGCGACCTGGACGGCGGCCAACACCGGCCTCACCGGCGTGCTGGTGTCATCCTTTGCCGCCAGCGGTCAGAACCTGTTCGTCGGTTCAGCCTTTGGCGGCGTCTTCCGCTCAATCAATAACGGCGGACTCTGGACGCCTTTCAACGAAGGTCTCCCTAACCTCTTTGTCAAAGCCCTCGTCGTCAGCGGCAACAGCCTGGCGGCAGGCAATATCGGCAGTTCGGTGTTCACCCGGCCGTTGCCGTAACGAAGTACCTCGCGGGAAAAGAACTTTGGCAAAACCACGGGGGACACGGGGGACACGGGGGACACGGGGACAGCGAAACAGCGAAAAGGTACGTAAACATTGAGCAACGCACGTCGTCCGATGCTTGCTCTCCCCCGCGCTCCCCGTGGTTTTCTTTTTCTTGATGGAGTTCGGCCTTTAGGCTACCGGGCGCGTGGCGTTGGTTTGTCTGCTGATTCATCCGGCAGTCCGGCATAAAGGGACTTCAATTCTTGGCTAAATCCCGAAAGGGTTTGCTCCCTGTCGCCAGGATCACCCCCTGCTCATTGCGCAGTTCGTAACTGATGTTGCCTGTGGTATCGCCAGCCGGCGCTAGAAACGGCAACCGGCCTTGCTTGGTCGTCATGATCGCCTGTTTGGTATCGGACGTGCTGGCGGTGTGAATCGTCATGGCGATCATCCCCAAAGGCTCACGCGCCAGAATCTCGAATTCGATGGTGACATTCTCGGCGGTTTCCGCCACCTGGCGCACGATCACTTTGACATCCCCCGGCTGAACCGGGTCTTTTTTCGCGTCGGGGGCTGGCTCCGTTTCGGCGGGCGGATTGCCATCCTCGACTTTGCCGGTCGGATAGTTGGCCGTTTGAAGCACGCTCTTTTCGCCGGGCCGGGGCGGTCGTGGACGGCCGTCGTCTTCCTCAACTTGCTCGACGGGCACATCGCCGGGTTGACCGATTGGATTCGGCGCGAGATTGCGCGGCGAGCGATTTTCGGCAATGACCTGTTGCCGCCCGCCTGACCCAAAAGCGCCATTCTGCGTCAACAACGGCGCGCCTTGTTCGTCGAGAATGGTCAGCAAATAGCTCTTGCCGCTGCCCTGGAGCGGAAATACCTGCTCTTGTCCCGGAGCGATTTCGATCTGCATCGCGGGTTGCGGGCGTTCCTGCTCGCCATCGCTGAGCGCCCATTTGACCGTGCCGCGAAACCGATAGCGGTTGTTGCGATTTTGCAGCGTCACCAGCAATTGACCGTCTTTGGCCTCGATGACGCCTTGCAGCATCGGCGGGGCAAATTCCTTGAAATCGTCGAGTTCGATTTCATCCTGATGTTTTTGTGTGGAAGCGGCGCCTGAAGTCTTGGCTGGCGGTGGAGCAATCAACTGTGCGGCGTCAGGCTCACGCAGCGGATCGCCGCTAATCAGATAATCTGTCCGAGGCGTCCCGCCGGCCTTTTTGCTGGCGACAGGAGTTGTCGCACGACTGGTTTCACCGCCTTTGCGTTCGCGCGGATTGGCGCGTTCGGTGAGCGCGTGTCCGCTCGCCCCCAGGGCTGCGCCGGGCGCTTCGTAGCGAAAAACGGTGTATTCGGAAATTAACTTGGCGAGCACGAGTTTGCGCCCGAATTCCGTGGCTTGTTGCGTGCTGGCAAATTGACCGCCGACGCGCACGCGGTAAAAGACGCCTTTGCCGCTCACTTCGCCTATCAACCAATACGCATGCAGGCCGCGCTCGCGCAACCCGCCGGTCAAAGCTTCGGCTTCGGCTCGCGTTTGCACCGCCGCCACCTGCACAGCGAATCCATTCTGCGCCTGCACACCGACTGCGACGCCAGCCCAGAGCGCCAAAGATAGACACAACCAGAGAGTTCGCACCAAAGCCATCATCACATTCTCACTCATCTTTTCACACGGGCCACATGGGTCACACGGGCCTTTGGTCAGCTATGAAAATAGCAGCACTGATAAATTCAAACTTAACCGAACCACGGCGCGCGGGATGCGAGGACTTGCCGGGTTCGCAGACCAGCTTGGCTAACCCAGTTTGGCTAACCCAGTTTGGCCAACCCAGTTTGGCCAACTTAGCCCCAACGTGGTCAAGGTCGGGCCAGGATTATGGCGGCACTGTTTTGTGCGCGCACCTACCTTGCTACTTCAACCGTTGAGAATTGCCTGGCGCACGGGTGAGAGTGACGCAAGGATCTGTGTGTAGAAATGAGCTATGGGGCCTTGTCGTTACGGGTTTCGGATCAAGCAGGGATGCTGTTTCGGGGTGCAGCGTGAACGCAAAATTAAAGGGCAAAGCGTCTCAGCCACGAGCGGCACTATAGCAAACTCAGCGCGGCTTGCCTACCAGGATTTCCTGCGCAGGAATGCGAATAAGAGATGTCTGGTCAAAGCTTTCGTCCATGAACGCGAAAGCCGCTCTGGGAACGCCGGGTTGGCATTGCAGAGCGGCTCAATACGTTGGTCATCAAAAAAGACTACGATTTCTTAGGCGCAGGTTTCGCGTCAGGTTTGGCCGCCGGTTTGGTTGGCGCCGCCGGAGCCGGAGCCGCCGGAGCAGGTGTGGCAGGCGGAGCCTTGACCATCTCGTTGCCAGCCGCTTCCCAAGCCATGTTGCCGCCCAGTAAGGCTCCCGCGTTCGTGAAGCCAGCTTTTTGCAAGAGCAGCGCCGCACGGGCGCTCGTGTGTTCGGACGGTCAGCTACAGTACGCAATAATGCGTTTGTCTTTGGGCAAATCTTTGAAATCGCCCTGTTCTAACCGCGACAACCCATGCTCAAGCGCGCCTTTGACGTGGGCAGCTTTATAAGCGTCAGGGCCGCGCACATCAATGATGATCGCTTTGCCGCTGTCAATAGCAGCTTTGGCTTCCGCCACTGGCACGCGCGGAATCGAATCTTCAGGGTTTTGCGCGGGGGCCGCCGCCGCCGCCGCCGCAGGCGCACTTTGAACTGCGCCATTCGCCGCTGGCAACGGACTGGCCACAGGCACCGTTCCGGGGGGTGACACAGCCGCTGTTGGTTGCTGGCAGGCCGTGCCCAACCCAGCCAGCAACGCCAAAAGTGCGCTGCGCGTTAGGAGGTTGAGTTTATCCATAAGGTTCATTTCCTCAGCGTGATCCGCTCAGTAAAACTTGCGGGGTTCAGCGTTTGTTGGTTGTGCTGCGCTTTGCCTTGAACCGGTTCGCAGCCAGATGAGTGCTTGCACTGTTTGACCAATGCCAGCCGTAGTGTACACGAAGCCTTTAACAGCGACAATCCTGCGCCTGCCTCTCGTTAATCTTTGCGTTTGATTTTTGGCCCTCCCTTAGCGATGATGGCATGCCTGTGCCACTTCCCCCGCTTGTCCCGTTTGAAATGCTCGTGGTGCTCGGCTCCACCCTAACCCGTTCACATTTCATTGCACCGTTGCTTACCGGTAATGCCGTTAGCTTGTTATTTTGTATCCGAACGTGTTGAAGAAGCTTTCAAAATTTATTCTCTGCTGTTTGTTGCTCATTCTCTTTTCCACTTGCGCCTGGAAGGCCGTTGACGCCGTGGCCGAATCCACTTCCGCCACGCCTGCGTCGCAGGAAAACCCTGCCGCCACACTGCCCGCGCCGCCCAAACC
>JACPYM010000059.1 GCA_016196035.1 Acidobacteriota bacterium
TTCGGTCAGCAGGTTCGATTAGTCTCCTTTACGTGGTCAATCGCCACAACGAGATGATTCAACCTCTGACCTATCTACTCCAGCTACTTTCGCAACTGGAGTTTACCGCCGCACCTCTTACTCATCATGCCGTCTCCTTTCCAGTGTAGCCACAAACGTTGTCGTGAGTGAATGCTTCAATGTTG
Source organism: Acidobacteriota bacterium (assembly GCA_016196035.1). Lineage (NCBI taxonomy): Bacteria > Pseudomonadati > Acidobacteriota > Acidobacteriota bacterium. The sequence continues at coordinate 186 of JACPYM010000059.1, forward strand.
ATCTCAATGTTGGTTGATAGAGTAAATTACGCGCCCCCAAATTTCCCATTGATCTTCGGCTGTCAATTCGATGTCGGCATAGCCCGGATGCGCGGCGCACAGGCGTATGCGGTTGTTGCTGATTTCCAAACGCCGCACGCAAAATTCGCCATTCACGACCGCCAAGACCAAATGCCCGTGCTGCGCCGGTTCCGCGCGGTCAATCACGAGCAGCGCGTCGTCGAAAAGTTTCGCGCCGCTCATCGCATCTCCCCGCACTTTGACGAAGAACGTCGCGAGCGGATGGCGCAGCAGATGATCGTTCAAATTCAACCGCGCCTGGGTGGTGCTTTCGGCAGGCGAGGCGAAACCAACTTTGACCGGACTTTGTTCAAGCGGTTGAAGCGCTGCAACCGGGGGCAGGGCGGGTGAAAAAGCCGCTTGAATGACGCTGTCCTGAGTCTGAAACGCAATTGCTGGATCGGCAGACACGTGACGGCTCCTGAGTTTGCGGGACACGGGTTGAAAATAGCTTGGATATTCGTGAATACTGGGGAAACTTGCCAAGCCGGGCGCAACTTTCGACGTGGATTATTGCCTAAAATTATGTTTCACGCAAGGCACAAATGCGAAATTTCAGGTTTGGCCAAGCGGCGTTTGCCAAAGTTGGTGGTGCCAGGGGTGAGCTTGCTTGCATCCCTGTAGGCAGGCGATTAAGATGCGCGACACGTGGCAACCTATAACCCCTTTGAGACGTGCTGAATGCTTTGCGTGATTCAGCACGCGGTTGCCGCCAAACTTTCCCGGATCAATTGGATTTGTTCGCAGGCAGTATGTGAACGCATGGCGCAAATCAAAGTCGAAATCATCGGTCGCAATGCGTATTGGTCGAACGCCATTTTCGTCGAATGGGAATATCAGTTCCCGGAACGCAAGCTGGTGCGGCAGACCGAGCGCTATTATTGGATCGAAGCGGAGTGGCTCAATGATTTGCAGCGTGTCGCACAGCAATGTTTTGGGCGTGCCCTGCGGGCGCCCGACGATCCGGGACGCAGACAGTTGTTCCGTCGCATTTTTCCACGTGAGAGCACGTGAGGAAGAGCGCGGATATATCGAATGAACGGATAGAGAAGTTTCTTGAAAGGGGAACAAAACGAAGCAATGAAGCAGCAAATTAAATTCGCTCTCGCAGTCGCCATTTTAATCACGGGCATCGGCTCGGCGTTCACCGCCAAAGCGTATCCGCCCTTTTTGCGCAAAGCTCAAAAGTTCGGCGCCAAAGATTGCCTCTTCTGCCACGAAAAGGCGGAAGGTGGCGAAGGTTGGAACAAGCGCGGTCAATGGTTGATCGCCGAAAAAGATAAACGCAAAGCCGACGCGGTTGATCCTGAGTGGCTCACCGATTACAAAGAGGCCGAAGGCGAGAAGAAAGAGAAGCCCTAACTCGATTGCGGATTGCAGATTGTAGCTTGGGGATTGCGGATTTTTGCTAATTTCGCAATCCTCAATCCTCAATCCTCAATCCTCAATCCTCAATCCACAATCGCAACGAGGAGGCATTCGACGATGTCAGAGCAGAATAACCAAGTGACGCGCCGTGAGGCATTGAAAGGGTTGGCGATTGGCGCGAGTTTGCCAATTCTGGGGCAGCGCGTGCTGGCCGACGAGCACGATCACAGCAAACACGGCGCGCCCGGTGTGCAGGCCAAGGCCGATACGACGCCGAAGTTTTTCAAAGCGGAGCAACTGGCATTGGTGGCAACGATTTCGGAACACATTATTCCGACCGATGAGCATTCCAAAGGCGCGATTGCCGCCGAAGTGCCGCAGTTCATTGACCTGATGATCAGCGAGTCAAACGCCGAAACCAAGAAACTCTGGACGGATGGCCTCGCGGCTATGGACACGCTGAGTCAGTCCAAAAACAATGCGCCTTACAACAAGGCTACCAAAGAGCAGCAGATCGCCATCCTGACCGAGATCAGCAAGAACGAGATGAAACCGACGACACTGGAAGAGCGCTTTTTCCGCGCGATCAAAGGGATGACGATTGACGGCTATTACACCTCGAAGATCGGCATCCACGACGAGTTGCAGTACAAAGGCAACACCTACCTGAAAGAGTTCAAGGGGTGCACGCATCCTGAGCATCAGGGCTAACAATTTGCTCTGGCAACGTTGCCGAGAAAGACCTGCGTCCCTGGCCGAAGAAGCGGAGCAGGTCTTTCTTTATTTGGGTTGGAGAAGGAGCCACATGCCTACCAAAGTCGCGCAACGAACCGCCGAATTGCCGGGCGACCCGGACGAAGGGTTGGCAGTGAAAAAGTCGCTGCAAGCCCGGCTGCTGCGGCAACGGAAAGCCGTGGCGGCGGGCGCGCGTGGCGTGGCCCTCGATGAGGTGCCGTGGGAAGATTTTTACGACAGCTTGCTGGCTCGCCAACGTGAGAAAGAGCCGCGAGAGACGCTGGATTCGGTGCGGCAGCGACTCGTCAAACCAACTCGAAGCAATTGACTTCAACGCACTCCGGTTTAACAGTACCGCGTGGCGGCGGGCGTTCAGAGTTCCGCCTTTAGGCGGCGGCGCGCTATAGGCGCGTAACTCCGGCGCTACGCGCCGCCACCGCCTAAGGGCGGAACTCTGAACGCCCGCCAGTGCGTAGGTTTCAATCACTGTTCGGCAACCACCGTGTGAGCGCACAGGCAACGATCAGCGCAAACGGTTGGACATCAGTGCCGTCCGCCACCGCCGCGCCGCCTACCCATAACACCAGTAACAGAGGAGAACCCATGAAGACTCTGACGATAGCCTGTTTGTTTTTCAGCTTCAGCTTGCTCTTTGCTGGCTGTACCAATCCGCCGAAACCCAATGAACCAGTTGCCCCAACGCCAGCCGCCGGTACGGTGTTGGGCAGCAACGGTCTATCCACCGCCGAACGGCAGAAGTTTTATCACCTGCCCGAAGGCAGCGAGCTTTACCCTTACGCCTGGGCCAAAGCGTTGATCAGCGCGCAAAGCGGCAAGCCCTTTCTCGAAAACCTGGAGCGTTTCGGCCTGGTGCCGGATGAGAAGAGCGCCGACAACCCTTATGGTTTGCCGGTCGGCGTCACGGTGGGCAAACGGCGCGGCGTTGGTGACGTAGACATGATCGGGGTCAATTGCGCGGCTTGCCACGTCGGGCAATTGACGCAGCAGGGACGTGCGTTACGCGTGGATGGTGCGCCCAATCTGTTCGACATTACGATGTTTTATACCGACATTGCCGACTCAACCAAAGCGACGATCAAAGACCCCGAGCAGCTCTGGGCCTTTGTCAAACGCTATCTCGCGGACAAGGAGCATCCGTCCGACACCGTTTCAGCAGCACCGGCGGGCGCGAATGGCCGGGCGGGTGAAAAGCGCGGGTATAAATTCGGCGATGCCACGCGCAAGGTGGTGGGCGCTTTCAGCGATCTCAAGACGATGACGGCGAAAGGCGAGCTGGAGAAGGCGCTGGTCGAAAAGATTCAGGCCACACTGAAGGTTGAGCTAGAAAAGGCGGAGAAGGATTACGGCACGGCGTCAGACCCGGTGGCGGAATCTGAAAAGGATTTGCGGGGCACGCTGGAAAACGATGTTAACGCGCTGTACAAAAAACAGTCGGGCGCAGGCAGTCCGTTAGGCGATGTGCAAGGTGACGAGAAGAAAGGATTGCTGCGCGAGTTCCTGCGCGATCTGAAAACCAACGTGGCGCTGTTCCGCTCTTACATCAAAATGTTCAAGACGCTGGCGGCGGCAGGTGCGGATAAGCGCGACACGCCGGGCGGTTTCGGGCGCGTGGATGCGTTTGGCAGTGCACGGTTCCTGTTCTTTGGGTTGGCGAATAAAAAGCCCAACACCGCGCCGGTTTCTTATCCGTTCATTTGGGGGATGGGCACGGAGGCTTGGGTGCATTACAACGCGAACACGAATTCGGTGGTCGAACGTAACATTGGCCAAGCGCTGGGCTTAGGCGCAAGCTTCGATCCGAAGACCTTTGAGACGACCGTGCTGCTCGAAAACACGCGCGATCTGGAATGGCTGGCTTATAAGATCACGCCGCCCGCTTGGCCAGAGGAGCTGCTGGGGAAGATTGACCAAAGCCTGGTCGCACGCGGCAAACCGCTTTATGAACAGCACTGCGCCAGTTGCCACAACAAATGGGAGACGACGCCGGACGGGCTGCGTAACTTCCAACTTTTCTCATTGAAAGAAGTCGGCACCGATCCGAATCAGGCCCAGAATTTCCACGCGCCGATTACGCTCAACGGCAAGCCCGCCAGCTTTGCCAAAGAGAATGGCAAGGCGACCGACCTCATCAAACAGGCGTATTACAAAGCCAACAACATTTCGCCTGACGAGCAGAAAAAGTGGGAAGGCAATCGCACGCCGATTGTCTGGCGCGACTTATTGGAGAATGGGCCGGATGCCAAAGTCTATTCGGCGCGCGGCCTGGCTGGGGTTTGGGCGACTGCGCCGTATTTGCACAATGGTTCGGTGCCGAACCTCTACGAATTGTTGTTGCCTACCGCCGAACGCTCGGCCACGTTTAACGTGGGCAGCCGTGAATATGATGCGAAGAACCTGGGCTATGCCAATGCGGGCGGCTTCAAATTCGACACGGCGGTTGACGGTAATTCCAATCGCGGACATGAGTATGGCGCGAAGGAACTGAGCAAAGAAGACCGGTATGCTTTGCTGGAATATTTGAAGACGCTCAAGTGAGGTTGGCTCAGTTTCCTGAGCATGTGTCGCACAGGCCGTCGTGTTCGTTATCATTGATTGACTGCGATTGACTGCGATTGACTGCGATTGACTGCGATTGACTGCGATTGACTGCGATTGACTGCGATTGACTGCGATTGACTGCGATTGACTGCGATTGACTGCGATTCCAATGATCGCCAACGCGGCGGCTTGTGCTGCATAACACTGCAACCGGCTCGGCGCAGTTAGACATCCGCCCCATCTGGTTTATACTGCCTGCGCAAACTTACACACACGGAAAGCCACACATAAATTATGCAAACAGGCAGACTCGAAATTACCCCACTCGGCGGACTCGGACAATTCGGCATGAACATAACGGCCTTCCGTTATGACGAGCAGATGATCATCGTGGATTGCGGGATGATGTTCCCCGACGAAGACCTGCTCGGCGTGGACATCGCCATCCCCGACATGAGCTACATCGAAGCCCACCGCGAAGAACTGGTCGGCCTCGTCCTCACCCACGCGCACGAAGACCACGTTGGCGCGATCCCGTTTTTACTGCAATCCATTGATCTGCCGGTTTACGCCACCCAATTCACGCTGGGCTTGATCGAGGGCAAGCTGCAAGAGTTTGGGCTGCTCGACAAAGTTAAGACGCACACCATCGGCCCGCGCCAGTCGTTCAAGCTAGGGCCGTTCGAGATCGAATTCGTGCGCGTCTCGCATTCGCTGGTGGATTGCGTCGCGCTGGCGATCACCACACCCGTCGGCGTTGTCGTCCACACCGGCGATTTCAAGGTGGACGAGACGCCAGTGATTGGCGAGGCGATTGACCTGAAACGGTTGAATGAAATTGGCGACAAAGGCGTGCTGGCACTGCTCTCGGATTCGACCAACGTCGAACGCGAAGGCCGCACCGGCTCCGAAAAGGTCGTGATCCCGGCGCTCGACAAAATCTTCGCCGAGACGCGCGGGCGCATGATCGTCTCGTGTTTTGCGACCAGCATTCACCGCTTGCAGATCGTGTTTGACCTGGCGGCGGAGCACGGGCGTTCCGTCGCGCTGCTGGGCCGCAGCATGTTGCGCGTGACCGAGGTCGCCGAGCGCAGCGGCTATCTGGACATTGACGACGGCCAACTGGTCAGCCCCGCGCAGGCGCGCAAGATGCATCCTGATGAGGTCGTCTTGCTGGTGACCGGCAGCCAGGGTGAGCCGATGTCGGCGCTCGCGCGCATGTCCGTGGATCAGCACCGCGATGCTAGCGTGACCGAAGGCGACACCGTGGTGTTATCGGCGCGCCAGATTCCGGGCAATGAAAAATCCATCTCGCGCATGATGAATCATCTGTTCAAACGCGGCGCGCACGTGATTGATTCCAGCATCGCGCGCATCCACGTCAGCGGCCACGGGCGCGAAGGCGATTTGAAAATCATGTATGACGCCGTGCGCCCCAAATTCCTCATCCCGATTCACGGCGAGACGCGCCAACTCTATCGCCACGCCGAAGCCGCGCGCCGTTGGGGCGTCGCGCGCGACCGCATCGTGCTGGCCGAGAGCGGCGACGTGATCGGCCTGGATGAAGACAGCGCCGGGGTCGTAGAGAAAATCACCGTCGGGCGCACGCTGATTGACGATTCGGGTTCGGGGCGGATTGATGAACTGGTGCTGCGCGACCGCAAGCATCTGGCCTACGACGGCATCGTGCTGCCCATCGTGGCGATCAACAAGGCCTCGGGCGAATTGGAGTCGGCGCCCGAAGTGATCCAGCGCGGTTTGGCCTTGGGCGAAGAGGGCGATGCTTTCCTGCACCGCGCCCGTGCCATCGTCGGCACGACCATCAGCAACGCGACACACGAAGAGCGCGTGGATTGGGCCGTCATCAAAGAGAAAATTCGGCTGGAACTGAAACGCTACATTCAGAAAGAGACGGGCCGCCGTCCGATGATCATCCCGGTTGTGCTGGAAATTTGAGCAGAGAGGCGGATCAACAACATCTACGACAGCCGCTAACTTACAGAGGTACCGGCCGCTCCGCCAACACCCCAAACAATCGTTCTAACCTACTGTGCGGCTGAGATTAATCTCGTTCGTGATAACGAATAACCCGTTGACAGATATACAGTGCTCGCATAGACTGCCCCGCGTGTGATCGGCTTACCTCACTAAAAGCTGGATCGCCCCCGGGTGAAGGAAGTTGAATCTAAGAGCTAGGTTTTAAGACCGGCGTACCGAGAGAGAGCATCCGAGGTTGAGTTCAAGCCAACACACCTACCCCGACCGACCCCGTAAGTTTCGCGACGTAAGCAATGGCGAATTAAAAAGCCCAGGAGCGGCAACCTCACAAATTGTCGTGACATCCATTGCAGCGCTTTCATTCTTAACTATGACCGCCATGCCCGCCGCCTTCACGGTTGGGAAGCCCACAGGTTGTCATTGTGCCTCCGCAAAATACAGTTCGATTCAACTTCGCTAGTTGCGCTGCTAGATGAACCAGAAGCAGCAAAGACAGAGGCGCGGAGTTTGGAGAATCAGATCCGGAAACAAGGCTGATTCATGGTGGACTGGCGCAGCGGAGAACTGTTATTGACATCTCTCGACAGGTACACCTAAGGAGTTAGTACACAATGCGGACCTCACGCTCTTTCACCTCACTCGGACGTGTGTTTTTGCTGCTATTGGCGCTGGCGGGCGCCGCGCTGGCAGCCGAACCAGGCGAACCGATTCGCAATCTTGCCGACAATCCGGTCGTGAGCGATCAAAAGCCCGGCTCGATTCTTTTCTATAACGTTTATACCTCCAACGCGACTTCACCAGCGGCTGAAAATACACGCATCAGCATCACCAATTCAGGCCCCGCCAGCATTGGCGTGCATCTGTTTTTTGTGGAGGGCGCTTCGTGCAGCCCCGCCGACTCGATCATTTGCTTGTCTACGAACCAGACGGCGGTGATTTTGGCTTCGGGGTTTGATCCCGGCACCGTCGGTTATGTCGTGGCTGTGGCGATAGATTTGGCGACGGGCTGTCCGACCAGATACAACTATCTGATTGGCGATGAATTCGTGAAATTCGCCTCCGGCCATGCGGCGAATCTGGCCGCCGAATCCGTGATGGCGCGCACCGACATCACGTGCAGCGATACGGCCTCGCAGGTGACGCTGAATTTCGATGGCGCGATGTATGATCGGCTGCCTGCGGTCGTCGCGATTGACAACATCCCCAGCCGCGTGGATGGCAACGACACGCTCGTCATCATCAATCGCCCCTCAGGCAATTTGGGCGTAGGCGCTGATGCCTTGGGGACAATCTTCGGCATTTTGTATAACGACGCTGAGAATACTGCCAGCTTCCAAATCGGGGCGAGCCAGTGTCAATTCCGGTTTAGCTTCTCAAATTCAGTGCCGCGCACGGTACCCCGCTTCACGAATTTCGTACCGGGTGGGCGCACAGGCTGGGTGAAGTTTTACTCGATCACAGGTACGACGCCATTGTTGGGTGCTTCGATCAATTTCAACGCAGCAGCGGATGCTTCAGGGACAGCCTTTAGCCAGGGGCATAACTTCCATATCCTGCGTGTGGTTCCGGCGTCGAGCATCGTCGTCCCGGTCTTCCCGGCGAACTGCTAACCGGGTTGTAGGGAAGCCAAGCTCTCAAGCACAAACTTCAAAAGGCGGCAGCGGAAAGCGACAGGCTTTCGCTGCCGCCTTTTACTTTGTGCAGGGGGCTTTGCACAAACCGCCCTGTTTGCACAAATCGGCGGCGCTCTGCACAAAACGGTTTTCAATCTACTTGAACAGGAAAACGATGGTAGTGTGGCGATAGGGAGTTGCTGGAAATTCAGAACCACTAGACAGAGATTGAATGAACGAAAAAGGCCAGCGCTTGCGCTGGCCTTTTTCGTTCATTTTCATTCCGCAGCAGCCGAATCTTGTTTTGGCTCTTCTTCGAATGAGAGACCGGCGGGCAGATAGAGCTTTTCCCATTGCTTTAATTGCCGGAGTAGCAGTTGCGCAACGGAGTGCGCAAAGACAGGAGGTAAGTGAAGTACAACTTGCTCTTCTATACCAACCTTTCGTGGCGCAATCTCACCGATTAACCCGAATGTGATGCGAATGTCTTGCGTGGTCAGTCATGATGCGGCGACATTCGTATAAACTGCGCGAAAGTTTGGCGAACGTATAACCTCTAAATCCTCGGCTCGAATCTGCTCGCCTTTTTTGGGTGCAATTGCTGCTCCATCAGCAGCAATTACCATGTTCATACTTTCTCCTTATGCAGCTTGCATTGTTGCGTATTTTCGCAGGAAATCCGTGTCTGCCAGTGCGGTCATAGCAGCAATTGGCGTGGAATCTGCCGCTACTTGTTGATTTGCGCTTCTGCGTCTAGGACTACCTGCTTCCTTGGGTATTGGATATAGCATTCCGGGCAAGGTTCCTTCGCGCGGAGAGTTGCGGTTAGGCGGCGCATTTCTGGTAAAAATCTGCGCGCATGGTCAAGATTACTTGCGTGCGGCCACCAGGAATAAAGGCGGCGTAAAGCAGATTGGCTAGAAATTGTGTGCGTTCGCGTTCGTCCCGGCACAGCGTGAAGATTTCCTCGAACTGATCAACGACCAGTACGGCACATTCGTCTGACTTGCGACCAGTCATTGCGAGGGTGACATCCAAGTGCAACGTGCGCTCATCCGCCAGCATCCGGTCGAGTGTTTGATCCATTGTGCTTTGCGGATAAAGGCGCAATAAATTGGCAGCCAGTTCCGTGAGTGGATGCGCCCTCGGTGTAAAAACCTGGATCGGCTACACCTCGCTGCCGAGTAATTATCCTTTGCGGATGGCAGGAATTAGACCGGCTCGCACGAGCGAAGATTTGCCGCTCCCTGATGGGCCGAGTACGGCAATGAAGCGGGTACTTTTCAACTTCTCGACAAGCCGTTGAATATCGCTATCGCGCCCGAAGAAAAATTCCGCGTGCTGTTCATCAAAGATTTGCAGGCCGCGATACGGGCAGACATCGTTGCGCGGTTCGATGGCTCGTTCGGGGCCGAGCGGCAGACCTTTGATTGCGTGGAGGAGCGATTGAAAGGCGCGTGTGTCATCCAAGCCTTTGCGCAAGTCAATCCAGGTACGCAGGCTCAAGAATGGCGGCAAAGTGCTTGTATCAAACGGTTCAGCCAAGCTTGGCAGGAGTACCAAAAAGACGCAGAAGCTGCGAGCCTTCGCCATCCGGTCGGTTGCTAGCTGGTACTCCAAATCTTCCCAACTGCCGATGCCGGTTGGGCCGATGAATACTGCACAGGCAGATGAAGTGCGCACTCCGGCGGCGAGTTCTTCCTGCCAATCGCCGTCGGGTGTGAGGCACCACTTGTCGAACCACGGCTCCAACTCCGCGCGCTTGAGCTTTTGGGCAAGGCGCTCGACCGCCGGTTTTCGCGGCTGTTGTGCGAGAGAAAGACCGCAAACTTGGACTGAGGTTCTGTTGCTGAGGAGGTGATTATCTCGGCCATACCTTACCCACAGATGATAGCTAAATTACCTACTTGAGCCAGTCGCTCCTTTCGTTTCTGGTAAGGCGAAGACCACCAGCGTCGAGGCGCGTTCGGGTAGCTTGCTTGCTGCTTCCGGCCAAATCACCGCAGTCAGGCCCCCGACCAGTGAACCCAGGCCGGTGGGCATTGCGATGTATTGCCGTCCGTTGACTGAATAAGAAATCGGCGAACCGCTCATGCCAGCGCCTACGTTGAAGGCCCAGAGTTTCATGCCGGTGGTCGCGTCCAGCGCGAATGCTTCGCCCAATATGTCGCCGCTGAAGACCAGATCGCCGCCGGTCGAGAGCAGCGAGGCCACGTTCATATAGCGCGTGTTGTAGCGCCATTTGCGTTCGCCCGTCAGCGGGTCAAAGGCGTTGATGTGACCGTAAGCGGCTTTGTCGGGCAGCGGTTTGAATTCCATGCTGCCGCCGAAGAGCGGCTGGCCTTCGACGATTTGCATCTTTTGCGGTTTGATCGAATTGCAGATTTCCCAGCCGATGTTGTACCAGAATTTGGTGCGCGGGCTGAACGACGAGTGATCGTAATTGCGCCCGCCCGCCGCGCTGGGGCACACGAAAGTTTCCTGACCCGGCGGCACCGGCTGCATGTCTGTGGGCCGTCCGTTTTTGTCCACGCCCTTCAACCAAGTCAGCTTGTCCACATACGGATAGGCGTTCAGGTATTTGCCCGTCGCGCGATCCAACACCCAGGTATAGCCGCCCTTGTTTGCATGCACGAGCAGCTTCTGCGTTCGGCCATCCTTGACGTAATCAATCAACACGCATTCGTATGCCGAGTCGAAGTCGTACATGTCGTGCGGCACTTCCTGGTAATGCCATTTCAATTTGCCGGTGTCGGGATCGAGGGCAATGATCGAGTTGGAATAGAGGTTGTCGCCCGTGCGGAACTCGTCATAAAAATCCGAAGAGGGATTGCCTACGCCCCAATATAGCAGGTTCAAATCGGCGTCGTATGAACCGGTCAGCCAAGTCGGCGCGCCGCCGTATTTCAGCATGCGCGCATCCCAGGTTTCAGACCCCGGCTCGCCCGGCGCGGGGATCGTGTAAAAGCGCCAGAGATGCTTGCCCGTCTTGCCGTCGAAGGCATTCAGGTAACCGCGATGCGCGTGTTCGCCGCCCGTGCCGCCGACGATGACTTTATCTTTGACGATCAGGGGCGGCGAAGTGATGTTGCAGCCGCACTGTTGTGTGTTCTCGACTTCGACATCCCACAACTCGCGCCCGGTCTTGGCGTCCAGCGCGACGACGTGATTGTCGAGCGTGCCGAAATACACGCGCCCGTGCCCGATGGCCAAGCCGCGCGAGCCGGGCTGATAGGGGATGTCTTTGATCGAAAGCTTGTAAAAGTATTTCCACCGCAATTCGCCCGTGGCCGCATTCAGCGCGAAGACGCGGTTCTTCGGCCCCATCAGATAAAGCACGCCGTCGGCGACGATAGGCGTCGCGTTCAACCCGCCGGCCAATTCGCCCGTGTTAAAGAGCCAAACGGGCGTCAGGGTTTTGACGTTCGTGCGGTTGATCTGATCGAGCGCGCTGTAGCGGTGCGCGCTGTAATTGCCGCCATAGCTCAGCCAGTTTTGCGGTTCTTTGTCGGAGTTGATGAGCCGTTCCCATTCCTGGGCGAAGACTACGGTGCTGAACAGCAGGAATACGAACAAATACGCGGTGCGTCGCCAAAGCATGGATGGTGTCCCTTTCGTGATGCGTGAATGTTGTGGAGTGTGTCGAAATGCGCGGCTAAATCTACTCTGGCGGGTTGGGTTTGACAATCCGGCTGCCGGTTTTGTCCGCAGGGTTAGTTTGAATCGCTGCGCTCCCAGGGATGATCCCAAATTTTTACCGGAAGAAATTTTTTCCTCCGGTAAATTTTTCGGGACTGAGCCGTTAGAGACGCTTGCTGGGGACGGTGTTCAGAGTTCCGCCTTTAGGCGGTGGGGTGCCGCAGGCGCGCGATTCGGCGCCGCGCGCCGCCACCGCCTAAAGGCGGAACTCTGAACACCGTTTTGCCACGCCCATAACATCCTCGAATTTTTTACAGTAAGAATTTTTTCGGGAAGTGATTCAGTCGCTGCCGGGATTACGCATGTGTCAGTGCGGGCGCATTGAGTGACTCGCACTGAGGAGAGAAAAACATTATCAAGCAGGAGAAGGCAATGATTCATCACATTTCGCTCAACGCTAAAGACAGTTTGCACGTCGCGGACGTGCTGGCCGAAGTGCTGGACGGCAAAGTCGTGCCCGCGCCGCCCAATTTCCCGCGCGGCTCGTGGTTCGTGCTTTCCGGCGACGAACACGGCACCCTGTTGGAAATCTTGCCCTTCGGCGCGGAACTGCGGCCAGACGAAGGCGAGGCGGGTTTTCATACCGGGGTCGTGCCGAATTCCAACTACGTCGGCGCGCACGCTTATATTTCCGTGCAACGCAGCGCTGAAGAATTGCTGGCCCTCGGTAAACGCGAAGGCTGGCTGACGCGCCTCTGTGATCGCGGGCCTTTTTCGTTGATCGAATGTTGGCTCGAAAACCGGCAGATGATCGAATTCGCCACGCCGGAAATGACGGCGCAATACGTCAATCTGCTGACCAACCCCACGGCGCTCCGTTCCGCGTTGGCCGATCTCAGCGAGGCGCAAAGCTGAGCGGCTAGGCAAACGAGGCGTGACAAAGCGCCCAAGCCGCAACCAACGATTGCGGCTTGGGCGCTTTACTTGTAGATGCCTCGACCCGTTTATCGCCAGCCTTGTCGCCATCTGTGGACAAGCCTGTAGAAGCTCATCACCGAATGTGGACAAGTCAAAAACGGATGACAGGCTGATGGCGGCTAGCCTATTCCCGCCTTTGCAAAACATCTTCAACCATTTCCGCACTTAGCGGGATTCATCCGCGCGCGCGCCGCGCTGGCACAGCCGTTGCTCTACCTGTCGGCGTGAATGACACGCATCCCGACGCTGTTCACCTCACTTGAATAGAGATCGTGGAATTATGTTGAAAGAGTTTTTAACCAAGATACGAAGCGAAGAATTAGGGCAGAGCGTGCTCGAATATTTGCTGCTGATTACCGTCATCGGCGCCACCAGCGTGTTGATGATGACGGTGGCGGGCCTCAACGTTGGACGGTTATTGACCTCGACGTTTTCGCTGGCCCAAGACGCCGCCGCGCATCTCGGCAAACCGCTCGGCCATTGATGGCCGCCCTCGATTCTGACGCTTCCACCCAGTTTTTACGGCGCGGCTGAGTCGTTGCTTTTGTTCATTGCCTGCCTGGACGCGCCCGCACGATTTGCTGCTACGGCATCAAGCTTGAGATGACGTCCCACCACGCTCTCATTATCGCTCTGCACGGTTACACGTTGACTGTCCGCTCTCTGACAATGTTCTTGACCGCAAACTCTCCCACGAACACCCACCTCTTGAAGACCGCTACCACTCCCACATTCCCAACTTCAACGTGTAACCGAAGAGCACAATTTCCCTCACACAACCTCACACACAATCTTTCACAGCCACCGGGTTGTGAAAACACCACGAGCGCGACGAGTTGATTTATCCTCGTCGCGCTCGTGGTGTTTTGGGCTAGGCGCTGACTTACCTCAACTCACCGCCGCCGAATCACTTGGAGGCGCCGCCATCGTCTTTTTCGGCCAATGCACATGCGGACGCGCCAGCCGCCACACCAGCCAGAGCGGCAACACGATCAATAACAAAATCGGAATCAGCATAATCACAAATTGAATGATGCCCAGCGTGATATTCGAGGCCAGATCAATGCCGTCGCCCACGGCCTGTTTGACCTGATGCCAGAACCCTTGCGCGGTCGTGGCGATGACGATGGGCGTGGGCGTATGCAGCGTGATATTGATCGTCGAAAGCGCCGCCTGATTCGCCAGGAAGCGTTGGCGGCCTTCCAGCCGTTCGATCTCGGTGCGCACGGTGGCGATTTGATTTTGCACTTCCAGCGCGTCTGAAATCTTGCCCGCGCGTTTCAGAATGTCGAGCATCTGCGCTTCCAGCGCGCGTTGCGTGCGGGCGCGGGCTTCCAGGTCAATGTATTCCTCGGTCACATCCTGCCCCGAAATCTTTTCCTGCAAAATGCGCCCGCCCAGACCGCGCAGCTTTTCGATAGCCGCGTTGAATTGCGTTGAGGGCACGCGCACCGTCACGGTCACGACATTGCCGGGCGCGCTGGCATTGCTGGCACTGACCCGCGCTTCCGAGGTAACGACGAAGCCGCCCAAGGTTTCGGCAATCGTGGTCAGTTGGCGCTGCGCGTCGGCGGGATTGTCGAGTTCGATGTCGAGGTTGGCGTTGCGGATGATTTTGCGGTCGAAGGCTTGGGCAACAGCGGGAAGGGGAACGTGGGTTGAAGGCGCAGTCTGAGTGCGGGGTTGGCCCTGTTGCGGGACTTCGGAGCCAGACGCTTCTTTGAAATAGGCCACGTCGTCACCCGCGCGCGCTTCTGGTTTCGTTGCGGCAGGCAGGCCCTGGTTGTATGTAATGGCACCTTGATTGAGTCGTTCAGCGGACAGCGCCGGTCGTCTGTTACAACTGACAACAGCCAGCAAAAGCACTCCACAAAAAATCACGCTCGCAAAACGCATAACTACCTCCGTGCGGAAAACGCCAGTTACGGCAGGGGCTGCGTAGCTGGCTGAGTCAAGTGGCTTGGTGTTGGCTTGCTACGTGCAAGCCTGGATTCAGACGCCGTCCAAAAGAACGAACTGCGGCAACACCTTTGCAATGGGATTGCCGCAGGGCAACACACGACTCCTTTTGGCGAAGCCTTTGGAGTGCGTGCGGCACAGGCCGCCGCTTTGGTAGGCCTTAAATGATGTAGCCCACGAAGGGCATACCAAAGCGGCGGCCTGTGCCGCACGCACTCCAAAGACGCTGCGCGTCGAAATCAGCATAGGCCTCAATTGTTCAAGCCGCGCAGTGAACCGCCGGGCTAATGGAAAAACAACCTTGCGGCAGCGTGCCTCTGAACCCGTAACCGCATAGACGCCAACTTCACAGCCGTTGTGCCTAAAACATCGGCATCATCTGCCCCATAAACTCCATGGCCTGATCAATCGCCGGCAACTCATCCGTCACTTCCAACGTGAGGCCGAAATCTTCAGCCAGGGGCGCCAGAATTTGCGCGGCCAGCGGATTGCGCATGCGCAGGTTCAGCAGTCCGCCCAATTCCACGAACTTTTCCAATAGGATTTGTGGCAACTGGCAATACATCTCCAACAGCGTCGGCAAAGGTTGCAGCATCTCGTTGCCGAGCAGCGCGCCGCTTTGGGATTCCGCCAGCAACAGCAAATAGGGGAAGTAGCCGCGCTCGTTTTTCTTTTCCTGCACGGGCATGGGCAACATCATGACTTCCAGTTCGAGCACGTTGTTGGCGCGGCGCAACTCTTTGGCCTGCTTATAAACGTCTTCATCCAACCCGACGCTGAACGGTTGCGGCTCCGGCTCGTCAATGGTTTGAATCTGGTCTTCCCAACCTTGTGCGCCGTTCTCTTCATGTTGCGCGCGCACGAGAAAGACCATGCCGTCTTCGCTGGGCGCGAGCAGCTCTTCGTTCTCGCGGCAACGCGGGGCGACCGCCAGCAATTGTTCCAGCGCCGTCGCCAGCCGCCGCGCTTCAGCACTGGTGATGTACCAGGGCAGCAGGCCTGGCGCATAGCTGCGGAATTGCGGCCAGGATCTGGCGCTGCGAAACTTCAAGCCAAGTTGTTTGATGACCGTCTTGTCTTCCTTGTCCAACTGTTTGGTGTCTTCAAACGAAAGCTGCAACTGCGGGATTTCCAGCACGCGCATCATGGCCAGCGGGTCGCCTTCTTCATCCTCATCTTCCATTCCCTGGTCGTGCAGGTCGAGAAAGGCATAGAGTGCCTCGGCGTCAGGATAGAGCGCGACCGCGAAATGCTCGCCCGCATGGCCCATGATGCTGACAAAGCCGGTCGCGCCGGTTTCCGGGTCTTTGACGCCGAAGACTTCGTCTTCAAACATCCATTCCCAGGGGGTGAGTTCTTTGACACGCGCGGCCAGTTCATAAAGGTTGCGCCATTCTGTTTGGGTCGGTGTTGCGTTCTGGTTGTCGCTCACTTGCTTTCCTTTGCTTGTCTAGTTCGGGTTGCAGTTGTGGGTATGGGACAGAGTGTTGAGACGGTACCGCGCGCGTGAGCAAGCGGTGCTTGCACCGTTGAGCCAATGGTGCAGCGCTGCTACGCCGCTTGCTCACGCGCGCGGTACCGTCTCAACGCTTATTTCGCGGCGGCGGCCAATTGCCCCGCTGGTCGCACGTTTTTGCCCTCACGTTTGGTTAGCGAATCGCCCAAATCGGCGCGTGCCTGTTCGGCGTATTCCAACAAGCGTTTGACCACCGCTGGTTGTTGCGCGGCCACATTGGTCGTTTCGCCTTGATCCTTTTCCAGATCGAAGAGTGACAGTTCGAGTTCTTTGCTGACAACCTTACCGCGTTCGCCACCATTGGCGGGAATGTGTTCGACATAGGGATGCGGCAAATGCAGCTTCCATTTGCCGCTGCGCACGGCCTGCAATTCGCGGCCCCAATAAAAATACAGAACCTCGTGCGGCGGCTGTGCGCTTTTGTTGCCGGAAAGCAGCGGCCAGATGTCGCGTCCGTCAATGATGCGGTCAGTGGGGACGGCTGCGCCCGCCAGCTTGGCCAGCGTCGGCAATAAGTCAATCGTCATTGCGGGCGTCTGATTGACGCTGCCGGCCTTGATGTGGCCGGGCCAGCGCGCGATGAATGGTTCGCGCACGCCGCCTTCAAACATCGTGGCTTTATAGCCACGCAACGGCCCCGCCGAACCGCCGTGATCGCCATAGAGATGCCACGGCCCGTTGTCCGAAGTGAAAATGACCAGCGTGTTGTTATCCAGATTCAATCGTTTCAGCGCCGCCAGAATTTGCCCCACCGACCAGTCAATTTCGGCAATCACATCGCCATACAGCCCGCCGCCGCTCTTGCCTTTGAATTTATCAGAGACGAACAAGGGCACGTGCGGCATCGAGTGCGGCACGTACAAAAAGAATGGCTGATCCTTGTGGCGCTCGATGAAGCTGACGGCATGTTCGGTGTACCAGGTGGTCAGTTGCGTTTGGTCGGGATCGCGTTTGATAACCTGGTCGCCTTCGTAAAGCGGCAGATCGGGATAATTGATGCCCACCGCCGCCGGATTCTTCGGCCACATATCATTTGAGTACGGCAGTCCGAAGTATTCATCGAAGCCGTTGTGCGTCGGCAAAAACTGCGGGTGATGGCCCAGATGCCATTTGCCGAAAATGGCCGAGGCGTAGCTTGTTCCTGCATTGGGCGCCTTGAGCACTTCAGGAATAAGCATTTCACTCGCATTGATGCCGTATTGCGCCGTGTGATTGAGCGCCCCCAGTATGCTCACGCGATTGGGATAACAGCCCGTCAGCAAGGCCGTGCGCGAAGCCGAGCAGACGGCCTGCGCGACATAAAAATTGGTGAGCCGCACGCCTTCGCGCGCCATCCGGTCAAGGTTCGGCGTCTGATAGCCTTTTGCGCCAAAACTGCCGATGTCGGCATAGCCCAGATCGTCGGCAAAGATGATGACGAAATTGGGCGGGCGTTTGGCCACTGTTTGCCGGGCAGGCATCAGCCAGCCGCAGACGCACAGCGCGATGAGCACCAGCGCGGCCCGTGAGTTGATGAATGATTGCATGGTTTTTGCGCGTGAGGGAAAGTCGTTACCGGTCTTTAACGCGAATGACGAAGCGCAGGCCCGACCAGGTCTCGTCAATCGCGCAAACTTTGTTGTCCACCAAGCCCGATTCCAAGCCCACGCGCCGCACGACAGTTTCCGTCACGTCTGTCGCCACACCCGCAGCCCGCTTGGGCCAGGCAACCCACAGCCCGCCCGCCGGGCTGAGCTTGGCCGCCAGTTCACCAAAACGCTTCCATAACTCGCTTTCGCTTTTGGTGAAGAAGACGATGACATCCAACGGCGCGCGCATCTGCTTCACGATTTCGACTGCGGCGGGCAATGTGCCCAGTGTCGCCGCGAAACCAACGGGCGCATTCACGAGCGCCACGCGGTGCTTTTCTTTGATGCCCAATTTTTTCGGCAAGGGCGTGCCTGAATAACCAGCCATTTTTAGAATGCGGAATAGAGATTGGAGATTGGAGATTGGAGATTGGAGATTGGAGATTGGAGATTGGAGATTGGAGATTGGAGATTGGAGATTGGAGATTGGAGATTGGCAGTGAACTTGATTTCAATCATAACAAACGCGAAATAACCTTCGGAGGTTAGAAAATTCGCCATCCGCCATCCGCCATCCGCCATCCGCCATCCGCCATCCGCCATCCGCCATCTGCGATCCGCCATGTCCCGTCTCCAATCTCCAATCTCCAATCTCCAATGCCACGGCCTACAGCGACCTCAACGTGCGCGATGTTAGCTGAGTTCTCAAGGCTCGTAAATGTCGGGCAGGAGTTCAGCGGCGGAAGGCGTCACCGCTTCAGCCGCCTGCTGTCGTATGTGCCGTAACAACCAGGCCAGCGCCGCCAGCGTCGCCAACAAATCAGCGCCCACCAGCCATAACAAGACTTGCGCGCCACTGCGCTCAAAGAGTTGACCGATCATCCACGGCAGGGCCATCGCGCCCAGGGCCGAGGCGACCAATACCCAGCCTGCGAGACGCCCCGACAGATGGAAGGTGCGTTGCGTCCACGCCATCATTGCCGGATAGACCGGGGCCATCGCCAGGCCCGAACCGACGGCGCAAAGCCACAATGCGGCCGTGGCGTTTGACCAACTCAACACCAGCGCCAGCAGCGCCAGCCAGCCGAGCAAATGCGCCGTCACGATGCGGCGTTCGCTAAAGCGCAGCGCCAGCGGGATGCCCGCCAGCCGTCCCAAGGTGAAGGCCGCCCAGAAGGCCGAATTGACATAAAACGCCGTCTCGGTGCTGACGCCGCGCAAGGTCGCATACGTGAAAATCCAGCCGCTGATGGAACCCTCCGCGCTGACTTCCAAAAAGAAAAACAGCAGCAACAACACGATGGTTCGATCCATGACGATGGCCTGGGCGCGTTGGTGTGCGTGTGGCGGCGGTGGCGGGCTGGCGACGGCGCCGAGCGGCAACGCGGTCAGAACGACAAACCCGGCTAGTGCGCCGTATGTCCACCAGACCGCGTCAACGCGTCCGGCAAACGGTTTGGCCAGCAGCGGGGCCGCCAAGCCGCCTACGCCGTAGGCAAAATGGATGAAGCTCAAATGCGGCCCCACGCGCGTGCCGTGCGCGCGCGCGATCAGCGCGTGACTGCCGACGTTGACCATTGACGAAGCCAGGCCGACCAGCACAAAAACAGGCCACAGCAAGCCCAGCCAGCGTAATTGCGTCACCAGCGCCAGCGCGGCTGCCGCGGTGCACAATGCGCCCGCCAGGAGCGGATGCCCCGCCGCCCGGTCATAAAGCTTGCCAAGCACCAACGCCCCGGTGATGGTGCCGGTGGAACGGGCGACAAACAGCCAACTGATCTGGCTGGTCGTCGTGCCGGTGAATTCAGCCAACGCAGGCAGCGTCGGCCCCAAGGAAGCTGTAATTAAGCCTAACGCGATAAAGGTAAGTGCATACAGAATGGTGCGGCTCATGCGCGCGGCATCTTACTCTCTGGGTACGCACCGCTGCCAGCGTGCGGACTAGGCACAGGGTGAAATAATTGAAGGGTGTGCGTAATGCGGCTGGCCCGTAGGCTTTTAAGCAACGCATTCTCCATTCTTTATTCTCAATTCTTCATTCTGAGGCAGCGGCCAGACTGGCTAAACACCGCTTGGCCTAAGCACCGCTTGGCCTAAGCACCGCTTGGCCTAAGCATGGAGAATAGCGGCCCTGGCCCAAGGCTGCACGTTGGCAGCAGTGCTTACCCAGAGTGGCCCAAGACAACTCAGCGCCATTCGCCCTGCAACACAAACGGCGCCCAGTAATACGGGGCTTGCCAGCGTTGCTCTTGCCAGAGCGCGATCTGGGCCGCGCGCAAGGCGGCGGCGGGGCGTTGTTTGTCTTGCAAGAGATTGCGATAAAAGCGGGCCATCAGTTCCGACGTGCCTTTGTCGCTGACGGCCCACAATGTAACGGCGACGCGCGCGGCCCCGGCGTACATAAAGCCGCGCGTCAAACCGATCAGCCCTTCGCCGCGCACCTGTTTGCCCAGCCCCGTTTCGCACGCGCTCAGCACGACCAGTTCCGCTGGCAGATTGAAATTGTAGACTTCGTGCGCGCGCAAAAAACCGTCCTGCGGTTGGCCGTTTTCATCCACCAGCGAAAGCAGGATCGCCGAAAGCTCGGGCCGTTCGCTGTCGAAATAGGCGTGCGTCGCCAAATGCACGATGCGATAGCGGCCCAATTCGCCCGAAGTCGCCGTCGCCCGATTCGCCTGAAAATCCAGCGCGCGAAAGACGTCGTTGTCCACACTCTTTGGCGTGGCGGCCCCAGAGGCGGCGGCCCCAGAGGCAGCGGCCCCAGAGGCAGCGGCCCCAGAGGCAGCAGCAACGATGCGTTCGGCTTCGTCACGTGTGGCGGGCAGGCGCGGGATGCGGCCTCCTTGTGTGCCGAGCTTTTTCAAAAACAGCGCGCGCGTCAGATTGGTTGCGGCCGCCGGTTCATCCGCCTTGGCGGCTGGCGCACCCACGTGCGCTTTGACACGTTCATCGCCGGATTCAAACACCGGATCAGCGATCACCGCGACCGCGCCTGAGGCAGGTTGCCGCCCTTTCAATTCCTGCCGCAACACGCTCATCGTCGAAGCCGAGGGCAGGGAAACGATTTCGTGATCGAGGACTAAGGGATGAGGGATGAGGGATGAAGGATGAGGGGCGGTACGGCGTTTTTGCGCAACCCGCGTTCGCCTTTCATCCTTCATCCTTCCACCTTCATCCTTCGGCAGCGGCAGCGCGCTGAACGGCAAAAACTGCAACGCGCCATCGGCCACGATCAAGAGGCGTTTGTCTTTCCATACGCCGCGCAACTGCGTCGCGATGGGGCCGAGCAGCGCGCGGCTGAGCGGTTCGGCCTCGCGCCAGTACGCGGCGTCCGCTTCGGCGGGCGTGGCGTCGCGGCCATTCACTTGCACCGGGTTGGTCAGGCGCTGTTTGGTGTCGCGCGCTGTCAGTAGCTGATAAAGCCGTTGAGCGGCGGTCTCGAGTTCGGCGCGGTTGGGTAGTGTGAAACTGTGAATGGTGCGCGGCGTGACGGCCCAGAGATAGCTGCGCTGCTCGCCGAGCGCGAATTCCAAGAGCACGGTGTCGTCGTCCAGCACCTGCTTTTGAATGTCGGCCAGCGCCAACGGCTGCGGTTGCGTCAGCGCGGCATAACGCGGACTGTTTTGCCGAATCTGCGTTTGCACGTCGCGGTACTCGACATAAAGCGCATCGAGTTCGCGCTTGGCTTCGGCGACTCGTTCATCGGTGCGCGCCAGCGTCAGCGCATCGGCCCATTTGTTGATGCGTTGTTGCAGATTGCTTTCGCGCGCCAGCAATCCGGCGTCCACGCCACTGCGAATGTTCGCGCCCGCTTCATTCAAGCTGTCCAGCAGTCCGCGCGCGCGCGCCCGTTCGGCGGCCTGCAAGGCCTGGCCGTCGAAGCCGCCGTCTTTGTTCTCTTCGTGCTGGCGCATCAGCACGTCAATGTAAAGGTCGTAGTACTTTTGCGCGGTGGCGAAATAGGAGGCGCGCAAATCCTGGCTGGCGACTTTGGTGCGCACGGTTTCAACCAACCCGAGCGCGGCTTCGAGTTGCGTGCGGGCTTCGTCGAGTTGACCCTCTTCGGCATTGAGCCGCGCCAGTTGATAGCGCGTATTGATCTCGCGGCTGGGATCGCTGATGTCGCGGGCGAGCGCCAGCGCATCGGCCAACGCCGCGCGCGCCTGCGCGGGCTGGTTCAACACGCGATAGGTCAACGCCAGATGCGAGAGCGTGTCGGCCTGACCACCGCGATTGCCGACTTCGCGGTGCAGCGCCAGCGCCTGCGTGAGAATTTCCAGCGCCTTGTCGGTGTGCCCCAGTTCGCGTTCGACAAAGCCGGTGGCGGCCAGCGTGTTCGATTCGCCGCCCTTGTCTTGCAGCGTGCGCCAGAGTTTCAAGTCCTCGCTGAAAATCTCGCGCGCCTGTTCGCGTTCGCCCGCTTCGTAATACCAATAGCCGAGCACGTGCAGCGTTTCGGCCTCAAACGTCTTCGCGCCCATCTCGCGCGTCAAGGCCAGCGCCTGCTGGTAATACTGCAACGCCTGTTCGCGGTCGCCGAGCGAAAGATAGAGCGAACCGATGTTGGTGAGCGTGGGGGCCAGCACGGGCAGCAGCTTTAGCTTTTGGGCGACCGCCAACGCTTGCTGAAAATGCTCGAAGGCCAATTGCTTCTCGCCCAGCCGGTCGTAGGTTTGCCCGATGTTTTGCAGTGTGATGGCTTCGTTGCGCTGTTGCGTGGTCGTGCGCCAATGCGCCAGCGCTGCTTGATAACAATCCAGCGCGCGTTGGTTCTCGCCCAGGTCGGCATAGACGGTCGCCATATTGTTCAGCGTGTTGGCCTCGCCGTTTTTGTCTTTGACGGCGCGGCGCAAGAGCAGCGCCTCATCGTATTGCGCCAGCGCTTTTTTGCGTTCGCCGAATGAATTATAGAGCGCGCCGACGTTGCTGATGACGGTCGCTTCCAAGCGTTGGTTTTTGAGTTCACGGCTGCGGGCGAGCGCCTTGTCGTAATAATCGAGTGCTGTCTGTTTCTCGCCGAGCGATTTGTTGACGACGCCCAGATAGTTGAGCGTCATCGCTTCCTGCCCGTCTTTTTTCAATTCGTGCAGCAGCGGCAAGGCCAGCAAAAACTGGTCGCGCGCCTCGGCCCATTTGCCGATGACGTAAAAGAATTCGCCCAGTTCGTAAAGCATATTGGCTTCGCCCGCCTGATCTTTGTCGGCGCGGTGCGCGGCCAGCAATTGGTTATAAGCGTCGAGCGCGAGTTCCGGTTTGCCTAACGCTTCTTGCACGCGGCCCATTTGATAAAGCACGGCGGTCTCAGTCGCGCGGTCTTGGGCGGCGCGCGTCAGCGGCAGCGCCTGTTCGTAAGCTTCGTTGGCCTGTTGATATTCACGCAGTTGGAAATGGGCGATGGCGATGTTGGTCGTCGTGATGCCTTCTTCTTTGCTCTCGCCAAGTTCGTGGAAAAGCGTTTTGGCTTGCGTCAGCACGGGGATGGCTGCGCGGAACTGACCGTTGGCGTTGTGGACTTCGCCCATTGCTTCGGTGGCGTCGGCGCTGCCCTTGCGGTCGTTGAGTTCCTGCCGCAACTTGAGTTCCTGCTGAAAGTAATCGAGTGCTTCTTTGAACTCTTTCAACTCGCTGGCGACTTCGCCGAGTTCATGCAGGACGACAGCTTCGCCCGCGCGTTCCTGCGCCTCGTGGCGCAGCTTGAGCGCGGCCAGCAGTTTTTCGCGCGCGGACGGCAATGCTTCGGGTTTCTTGTCAGCGCGCAACTGCTTGGCCTCGCGCAAGAGCCGGTCGGCGGCCAGCCGTGTGCGATCAGCGGCGGTGGCGGCGCGGCGTTCGGCGATAGCCAGGTGATAGGCGGCTTTTGTTTCTTTGCCAGCCGCTTGCTTGGCTCCTTCGCCAATCTCGTTTTCGGTGGAGTGTAGCTCAAGCATGTATTCGCCCGCGCTGTCGGCAATGAAGGAAACCGGTTGGGCGGCCTTCTCACCGCTTTTGCGTTTGGTCTCGATTAGGCGTTCGCCTGTGGGCGCGAGCACGGCAATGCTGAGTGGCGAAGTTTGCGGTTCGACCGCGAGGCTGACGAAATAGTTGGCCTTGAGCTTGAGCCGGTACGTTTGCGTTTGGCCGGCGGTTAGCGTGCCCTCGACCGGTTTGCTCTTGCTGAGCTTCACGGCCTGTGGCGTGTTGGCGTCTTTCGCTTTCTTACTTTTGCCTTTGGCGGCAGGTGCTGGCGCTTCTTGCGCAGTCGCCAACGCAATGGTCAAGCAGGAAAACAACAAAAACGGCAAGGCGAGTTTTTGGATGGCAATAATCATGGGTATTGCTCCACGACGAAAGGAGATTGCTTCGGCTTTTCAATTGGGAGGGGGAGTCGTTCTGTGCTGGTAGGCATCATAAGGAAAGCTGTGCGCAAAGCAAATAGGCCACAGATGCTTGTGCATTAACTCGCCGCTTTCGACGCGCAGCGTCTTTGGAGTGCGTGCGGCACAGGCCGCCGCTTTGGTATGCCCTTCTTTGGCTAATTGTTGAAGGCATACCAAAGCGGCGGCCTGTGCCGCACGCACTCCAAAGGCTTCGCCAATTCAAAGTATTTATTTTCCGCCCGCCGCTTTCATTGCCTTGGCCGCGCCATTCGCCAAAGCCGTTTCACCTGGGTGATACGCGGCTTCGAGATTTGCCTTGATCTCTTCCAGCGTGAACCAGGCCGGTTTGAATTGGCGGTTGGAATACAACGTGGCCTGATCGAAATAATGCTTCGATTGCGGGTCATGGCGCTCGCCGAATTGCAGCAGCGAACGCGCCTGCACCTGCGGCCCGAATTCGACGACGCTGACGAACGAGTGCCCGACTTGCCCGTAAAGCTTCTTCAAGCCCTTCGCAATCGGCGTGTCAAAAGGCGTGTAAAAGTTAAACACCGTGCCGACGTACTCGCCAGGACCGCCCAGCACGGGCAGGCTGGGTTTGTTGTCATCGAATTTTTCCAACGTGCCGCTCGTGTGCACGCGCTGGATGCGCACCATCTCGCTATACGGGACGCGCCAGGTGCCCCAGGCTTGCGCGATGTTGTTCATCACGTATTCGAGCACGGCGGTTTCGGGGAAGGGCAGCGACTTGGTCATCTGCCTGGCTTGCGGTTGCGCGCGCGAGTACGCCCACAGCGAGAACAGCGACGCGGCGACCGAATCTGCTTCGATGCGGGTATTCCAGGCTTTCAGCATCTGCACGGCCTCAGCCGTCTTTTCGGCCTTGACCGCGTCGGCGGCTTTCAGCTTTTCCCATTCGGCAGCGATCAATGGCACCAGCGTTTCGGCCTCGATGCAGCGGTTGTCAAAACCCGCCTGCGCCCAGTCATCAAAACTGAATTTGGCTTTTTCGCTCAGCACGCGGCGCGAACTGCGCGAACGCGGGCCGTCTTTTTCAGGGGCCATATAAGCGGGGAACTTGGCGGCGTCGGGATTGTCTTTGCTGCCTTCCGCCGTCGCCAGGAAGGGCGTGGCGTTGCAGTTTTGCGCCCAGCCGGTCGAGGGGTTCTCGACTTGCGGCAACTCTTCGAGTTTGTGGTAGCCCTGCCATTCGGTTTTCGGATTGCTGCCGTCCACGGGTTTCGACCAATCGAATTGCGGGTCGCGGCGCGGCACTGCGCCGTAATAGACGTACCAGATGTTGCCCGCGCGGTCGGCGTACATCGTGTTGAACATGGGCACGGCGGTCTTGCTCATCGCGGCTTTGAACTCTTTCAGGTTTTGCGCGTGGCCCATCGCGAAGCGCTGTTCCATCTGACCGCCTTCTTCGTACATCGCCATCCGCACCGTCAGCGGCTTGCCATTGCGAATCCCCATCACCGGGCCGTGATGCGTCTTGCGGAATTTGAAGGTTTTGGTCACGACGCCACTGTCGGTTTTGATTTGAATGCTATCCGTCCATTCGGTCGCGGTGCGGTAGCCGCTGCCGTATTTGTAATTGAGCGGCTTGGCCGGATCGTCGAATTGCTCTTCCCACACGTCGTAAATGTCGGGCGTGTTGACGGTGTGGCTCCAACCCATGTTCTCGTTGTGGCCGACGGTCGGGAAGGGCGAACCGGGAAACGACGCACCTGAAAGATTCCAACCCGTCGCGCTGTGGATGTGGCCTTCGATCCACTGGCCGGGGCCGAAAAAGGGCTGGTGCGGATTGATGAACAGCATCGCGTGGCCGGTTGCACTCTTTTGCGGCGTGATCGCCCAGGTGTTGGAACCGACCAGCCCGGCATTCCAGACATCGTTCTCTTCTTCCGCTTGCGGCTGGCGGCTGGCGGATTGCGGATTTGGAAGAAGCTGCGCGGTCTTTGCACCGACTTCGGGGATCGCTGCGAGCGTCTCGGCCTCTTTGATACCGGCGCGGCGGTATATGAAAAGTTGATATTCCGCGAAGCGTTCGAAGGCCACGACCGCCCACGGTTCCAGCTTGGTCAGCAGGCGCGGTTTGACCTGCGGGTTCTTTTCCAGGAAGTAGTTATAGCCGTCCGACACCGCCTGACAAAGCTGTTTCATCGCCGGGCTGAGCTTGGCGTATTCGGCCTGCGAGAGTTTGACGACTTCGAGCGCGCGGTTGGTCAGGTCAGCGCCCAGCGATTTTTCGCCATAAACCTCAGACGCACGGCCCAGCGTCTGAATGTAGCTGTCTTCGACCTGCCAGAAATTGTCTTCGCATTGCGCGTAGATGAAGCCGAACATCACGCTGTAATCGGTCGGCCCGTAAACGTGCGGCACGCCCCAGGTGTCGCGGTAAATCGTGACTGATTGCGCGACTTTGGCGAGGCTGGTGTTTTGGGCTTTCGCCTTGGTATCAGCCTGCGCACTGGGGGCAAAGGCCTGCGGCCAAGCCAGGGCCGCGAGCAAAAACGCGAGAAGGGCGAAGCGGAAGAGTTTCATTGCAGACGCTCCTGTTGATGGAAATTGTGTCGGAAGCAGATTGGATTGCAGCAGCGGCAGTGTACACGGCACAGCATTTGTTGCTCAACCGTGTATGCGTGAAAAGGCGATTTCTGAATACCACGAATTTCTGGCGGCAGATGAAGGGTTGACGCCGGACTTATTCGCCCGGCTGAAAGCGGCGATGAACACGAACCGTTTGCTTTATGGACAGCGCGAAATCGGTGTGGCGTTGCGGCCTCATCTGCTGACGCGCAGGCAATACGACCTGTTGACCTATCGGTCGCGTGTCTTGGCGGGGGCGTTCGAGCAAATTGCTGCGGCTTTGCTGGAGCAGCCAGCGTTGATGCCACGCATGGGTTTGAGCGAGTTGGAGCGGCGTCTGGCACGGATTGATCCCGGCTACAAGCACGCCACCATTACCTCGCGGCTGGATGGCTTTTTCCTGGGCGACGAATTGAAGTTTGTCGAATACAACGCCGAGAACCCGTCGAGCCTGACCGATCAAGCGGGCTTGAATCAGGTTTTGTTTGAATTGCGCGCGCTGCAACAGTTTGCCGAACGTTACCGTTTGCGCCAGTTCGCCCCAGTGGCCGGCTTGCTGCACGCTTTGCTGACGACCTGGCGCGAATGGGGCGGCAGCGGCGCGCCGCACATCGCCATTCTGGATTGGCCTGATTTGCCGACCGAACACGAATTTGTGCTGTTGCGCAATTATCTGGTCAGCAGCGGCTTGCCCGCGGTCATTTGCGCGCCGGATGAATTGGAATACAGCGGTGGCCACGGGAAGAAGCTGCGGCGCGGCGCGTTTCAGATTGATCTGGTTTACAAGCGCGTCATCTACAACGAATTCCTGGCGCGTTATGACGAAACGCAGCCGTTGCTGCAAGCCTACCGCGACCACGCCGTCTGTCTGATCAATCCCTTCCGTTGCAAGCTGCTGCACAAGAAAGCGAGCTTCGAGTTTCTGACCGACGAGGTTTATCACCGCTGGTTTTCGGCGGAAGCCTTGCGCGTCATCGCACACAGCATTCCGTGGACGCGGCGTGTGACCGAACGCAAAGTGCAATACGGCGAGCAGGAATATGACCTGCTCGCATTGCTGCGGCGTGAGCGCGAACGATTCATTCTGAAACCGAACGATGATTACGGCGGGCGCGGCTTGTTGTTTGGCAAAAGCGCTTCGATAGCGGAATGGGATGAGGCGTTAGAGCGGGCGCTGGCCAGCGATTACGTCGCACAAGAGGTGCTGGCGTTGCAGACCGAAGAATTCCCCATCTTTAACGAATATACCTGGAATCTACAGCCGATGTACGTGGATACCAATCCGTTCATTTTTCGCGGCGAAGTCGAAGGCGCGATGGTGCGGCTGTCCGATTCGCCAATTGTCAATGTGACATCGGGCGGTGGCGAAACGGGCTTTTTTGTGTTGGAAGAAGGGTGATGGCGAGCGCACGCGCGCGCCGCTTTGCGCGATGAGGCAGTACCGCGCGCGTCAGCAAGCGGGAAATCGTGAATGTGCCGTGTTCCGCCAGGGCAGACGCGCCGCTTGCTGACGCACGCGGTACTGTGTCAACCGGCGTACCTCAGCGCGCTGAAAAGCTCAACGCCAAACAGACCAGAAAGATAATGGAATAGCCGATCTCCATAAAGCCAGCGCGCCGCAAGTTGACCTGCGTGACAGGTTTGAACAGGCTCCAGAGCGAACGCGCGAGCACTGGCGCAAACGCGACCAGCACAAACAACGACAAACTGCCCGTCAGCCACAAGGCCAGCAACGCAGCGAGCAAAAAGGCGTGATACACCGCGCAACTTTGCCAAGCACGTCTTTGCTCGTCCTGTTTGCGCGGGTTCAGCCGATAAATGCGCAACTTGATGTAAAAGACGCTGCTGGCGAAATACAGCGCGCTTAGCAACCAAAGCCAGAGCGCCGTCGGTTGCCACACACCGCGCGCCGCATAAAATGCCGCTGGCGCGGTCAAGGTCAGTCCCCCAATCGCCAGCAATTCGCTGCCGACCGTGCGTGCTTCCAATTGCGTGGCCTGCTTGCCGTTGATGAGCAGCAGCAAGACGCCGAGACCGCCCAACGGTAATAACCAATAGAGCCGTGCGGTCAGCAACAATGGCAGCCCACACAGCGCCGCGCTGCCCAGATAAACCAGCAACAACCGGGCTTCTTGCGGCGCTGAGCGCCCACGGGTGCGCGCCCGCCACCAGACTTGCAAGGCCTCGCGCGAGATAAACAGCGCGCTGACAGCGCAAAACAGCCAAAGCACTGACCAGGAAAGTTTCCCGGCTACCAGCCAGCCCAGCACAAAGGGCACATAGAGCATGGCCCATGCGCCATGCTCTTTGGGAAGTCGTAAATTCGTTCGTAAGTTCATATTGCATTGCCTTCGGTTTGAAGGTGCGAAAATGGCTTGCAGCAAATTTGATTCCGGTAGAGGGGCGACAGGGACGTGCTGTTGGCACAAGCGCAGTTGCGACAACGGGAAAGATTACGACCTGGCGATTGGGGAATAATTCGCGCGGCCTTGGGGAAATTTACGGCACTGAGGCTGGCTGTGACTAGGCGTTACCCTTCGGCATAGACCGCCAACGCCGCTTCGTCCGCAATTTTAATGACGCGCCCTTCAATCACGATCAAGCCATTGTTTTGCAGCCGATTCAGCGCGCGCGAAACGACTTCGCGTACTGACCCGATGCGCGCGGCGATTTGTTGATTGGTGAGCAACAGGGTGACCGTGAGCGTCTGCCCCTGTTTCGCCCCGCGCAAACGCGCTTCGCTCAGCAACCAGCGCGCGAGCCGCTGATCAACCTCGTGCAGCGAAAGCGCCTCGACCAGTTCGGCGCAACGGCGCAAACGTCCGGCCAGCATTTTCAGCCCGGCGAGTGCAATCTGCGGGTGGCGCAAACAAAGCGCCCTGACCTCGCGCTTGTCCAAAAAGAGCACCACCGTTTCTTCCTCTGCCGCCACGGTTGAAGGGTAGGGCTTGTCGTCGAAGACCGGCAGTTCGGCAATGGTCGCGCCCGCGCGCTCGACGTGGATGACCTGTTCGCGTCCGTCCACGCCTTCGCGAAAAGCGCGCAGCGCGCCGGCGCAGATTACGAATAAGCCTTGCGCTTCATCGCCCGCGATAAACAGGATTTCATCGCGCGCCAGCCGCCGTTCGACCGCGTGTCCCGCCAAGGCGGTCAACTCGGACTCCGCCAGTTCGCCGAACAGCGCGGTGCGCTTCAAAGCTGCGATTTTTGTGATGGTGACAGACGATTGGTCAGACATTTTGCGGGGGATCATAGACCGTCAACCGGCGCGTGTCACCAGCCGCGCTGACCTCCGCGCAAATTGCCGGGAGATTCAGGTGGCTTCTGCCTAATCACATCCAACTCATCTTTATTTTCTTCAAGATAATCGGCATGGCGCGGAGGATGATCCGCGCACTACAATTCACCGCAATCAAATACATCGTCCGGCCCTGGCGCCGGGAATGACACGCAGCTTTTCAACCCTTACCTGAGGACCATTTATGTGTGTAGACCGCAGAGACTTTCTACGTTTATCCGCAGGGGCCGCTGGGCTGGCCGCCCTATATGTTGAGGAGTCGGCAGCCGCGGCTGAAATCAGCGCCAATCCGCTGCCGAATTCGATTGGCCAGCCCCAAGCGCTTGCCGACAAGGTCGTGCCGATTACCGACGCTGAGCGCCGCGCCCGCATCGAAAAGGCGCAACGCCTGATGGTCGAAAACAAGATTGACGCGATTTACCTGGAATCCGGCTCTAGCCTCTTCTATTACACGAGCGTGCGGTGGGGAAACAGCGAACGCATGTTTGCCGCCGTCATTCCCGCGCGCGGCGAAATCGCCTGGATCACGCCAAAGTTTGAAGAAGCGCGCGCCCGCGAATTGATTCGCTTTGGCAAAGACATCCGCGCCTGGGAAGAAGACGAAAGTCCGTATCGAGTTGTGACGGGCATTTTCAAAGATCGCGGGATTCGCACGGGCCGCATCGGCATGGAAGAGCGCGTGCGCTTCTTCCTGTTTGATGGCATCCGGCAAGAGGCGAAACATCTGGATTATGTGAGCGCCGATCCGGTGACGGTGGGTTGTCGCGTCATCAAGTCGCCTGCCGAAATCGCGCTGCTGCAACGCGCCAACGACATCACCCTCGCCGCGTTCAAGAACGCTGCCGCGACCTTGAAAGAAGGCATGACGCAATACGAATTCGGCGCACAGGTCAGCGCGGCCTTTCGCGCGCTCGGCAGCTCCGGCTCGGCATTGATCGGCTTCGGGCAATACACCGCTTTCCCGCACGGCAGCATACAGCCGCAGCAGTTGAAAGAAGGCGATGTGGTGCTGATGGATGGCGGCTGCAACGTCGAAGGCTATCAATCAGACATCACGCGCACCTTCGTCTTCGGCAAGCCCACGCAACGGCAGCGCGACATCTGGAACCTGGAGCGTAAAGCGCAGGACGCCGCCTTTGCCGCCGCCAAACCGGGCGCGGCCTGCGAAGCGGTGGACGCCGCCGCGCGCAAGGTCATCACCGAGGCGGGCTTCGGCCCTGATTACAAAGTGCCCGGACTGCCGCATCGCACCGGCCACGGCATCGGCCTGGACGGACACGAATGGACGAACTTCGTGCGCGGCAATAAAACCAAACTCCAACCCGGCATGTGTTTCAGCGACGAACCGATGATCGCGATTTACGGCGAGTTCGGTATTCGGCTCGAAGATTGTTTGTACATTACCGAAGACGGCGCGCGCTTCTTCACGAAACAAAGCGCTTCGATTGACCAGCCTTTTGGTTGAGGCCAAGACCGATGAAACAATTCCTTCGCTTGCTTCTATGTTTGGGTGCGTTCGCCCTTTCAGCGCAACCGCAAAGCCTGGATGAAGTGCTGCGCGATGGCTTTCAATACCGCAACCTCGGCCCGTTTCGCGTCGGCGGTTGGGTGTCGGACATTGCGGTGCCGGAAACACCTGCAAAAGCGCATCTCTATACGTTTTATGTCGCCGCGCGCCACGGCGGCGTTTTCAAAACGACGAACAATGGGACGACCTTTGAGCCGGTCTTTGACAATCAAAACGTAGCGGCGGTCGGCGCGCTCGCGGTTGCGCCGACGAATGAAAACATCGTCTGGGTTGGCACGGGCGACAATTCGTGCGCGCGATCAGCGTATTGGGGCGATGGCATTTACAAATCCACCGATGCGGGCAAGACGTGGCAAAACATGGGTTTGAAAGACAGCCAGCACATCACGCGCATCGTCACGCATCCGACCAATCCTGACATCGTTTACGTCGCCGCGATGGGGCATCTTTACACGACGAACGAAGAGCGCGGTGTCTTCAAAACCACCGACGGCGGCAAGACCTGGAAAAAAGTGTTGTACGCCAACGACCGCACGGGCGCGATTGATTTGGTGTTGAGCCGCAATGAGCCGGACACGTTGTACGCCGCACTGTATGACCTCAAACGCGATCCCTGGCGCATCGTGGACGGCGGCGCGGGCAGCGGGATTTACAAGACAGCCGACGGTGGCGCGCACTGGAAGAAGCTCGAAAACGGCTTGCCCACCGGCACGATTGGCCGCATCGGCATTGATCTGTTTCAGAAAAATCCGAACATCCTTTACGCCGTCGTAGACAACCGCAATCTCCGCGAAGGCACGCAGCAAATCATCAGCGGCGAGGTCTATCGCACCGATGACGCAGGCGCGACGTGGCGCAAGGTGAGCGCCGACAAAGACGATGTAAGCCGCAAGTCTGGCTATGCGTTCAATATCCTGCGCGTGCATCCAGAAAACCCTGACCGCGTCTTCATCACGGGTTCCAATCTGATCGAAACCACCGACGGCGGCAAGATGTGGATTGGTTTGAGCAATGTTGGCGGCGGGCCTCCACAAGAGGGACGGCAGCAACCGTATCGCCCATTTCGCCGTGCCTTCGGCGATTTCCGCGTGATGTGGATTGATCCGCAGAATCCAGAACGAATGATGGCGGGTTCGGATGGCGGCGTGTACATTTCGTATGACGGTGCGAAGACGTGCGATCATTTGAACAACTTGCCGCTCGGTGAAATCTACGCGCTGACGGTGGATATGGCCGAGCCGTACAACATCTACGCCGGTTTGCAGGATCACGAATCGTGGCGCGGCCCCAGCAACGGCTGGTCGGGCAGCATCGGCATCGAAGACTGGACAACCACCGGTATCGGCGACGGGATGTACAACCAGGTTGATCCGACCGACAACCGCTGGGTTTATAACACGCAGGAATTTGGACGCGCCGCGCGTTTTGATCAAAAGACACACGAGCGCAAAGTGATTGCGCCGACACGCGCGGCAGACAAACCGCTGCTGCGCTTCAACTGGGTTGCGCCGCTGCGCCTGTCGCCGCACGATCCAAAGGTGGTCTACGTTGGCGCGCAGGTGCTGTTTCGTTCGACCGATCGCGGCGACACCTGGCAAGAGATCAGCCCCGATTTGACGACGAACGATGCGCACAAAATCAGTCCGCCGAGCGCCGCAATTCAACATTGCACGATCACGACAATTGCCGAATCGCCCAAGCAAGCTGGTGTGATTTGGGTCGGCACGGATGACGGCAAAGTCCAGGTCACGAAAGACGCGGGCGCAAACTGGTTCGACGCGACGAACACCATCGCACAAGTCGGCGGCCCGGAGGACGCATGGACGAATCGTGTCTTTGCCTCGCACTTTCAAGCCGGCACGGCTTACGTTGCCAAATCGCGCCATCGGCAAGATGACTTTCGCCCGTTTCTCTACAAAACGACTGACTTCGGTATGACGTGGATAGCCATTCACAACAACTTGCCGCAGCGTCCGATCAATGTGCTTTGGGAAGATAATGTGAACGCTGATCTGCTCTTCGTCGGCAACGATATGGGCGTGTATGTTTCGCTCGACGGCGGTAAAGTGTGGTCGGCTTTGAAAGGCAATCTGCCGCTCGTCGCCGTCCACGATTTGATCGTGCATCCGCGCGAGGGCGATCTCGTGGTCGGCACGTATGGGCGCGGCATCTGGGTGACGGACATCACGCCGTTGCGCGCAATGCAGAAAGCCTTGCAAGCCGAGGCGTACCTGTTTGCGATTGAGCCGAAAGCCCGCCGCCGCGAAGGTGCGCTTGGCAATTATCGTTTGTATGGCGACCGTTTGGCCCTCACGCCCAACGAGCCGAACGGCTTGACGTTTGTGTATTTCCTGAAAGAAGCCGCGCCAGAGAAAGTCACTTTGACCGTCACCGATGCCGGCGGCAAAACGCTGCGCACCTTGGACGGCGCAACAAAAGCTGGGTTGAATCGCGTCGTGCTGCCGCTGGTTGACTTTGGTCAGCAGTTCGGTGGCGGTGGTCGGCCCGCTGCGGCACCGCTCGCGCCGGGTGATTTCACGGTGACGTTGCAAACCGGCGGCAAGCAGTTCACACAAACGGCGCGGGTGCTGGCGACTCCGTAAAACGTCATGACTCAAACGGGCCTCTGTATTCTGTTCTTGCTGATCTGCGGCGCAACACCGTTGCTCGGGCAAACGCGGGCGAAGTTGCTTGATCCGGCCAAGCTGACCCAGCGCGCGCCCGCACGATTCAACGTGCGGATGGAAACCAGCAAAGGCCTCATCGTGATGGAAGTCCAACGCGCGTGGTCGCCGCATGGTGCAGATCGCTTTTACAACCTGGTGCGCGCGGGCTATTACAATCAAGTGCGCTTTCATCGCGTCATTGCGGGCAAATGGGCGCAGTTCGGCATCAATGGCGATCCGAAAATTGCACGAGCCTGGCGCACACAAACAATCCCTGATGATCTGCCCGCCGGCGTCTCGAACCAGCGCGGCACCGTCGCCTTCGCCTTTGCTGTGGCGAATGGTCGCACCACGCAGGTGTTCTTCAATCTGCGCGACAATTCGGCGACGCACGATAAAGAGCCATTCGTGCCGTTCGGCAAAATTATCCAAGGCTTGGAAGTCGCCGACGCGTTGAATGCCGAATACGGCGAAACGTCGGGCGGGGGCATCCGTGCGGGCAAGCAAACGCCGTTGTTTGAAGGCGGCAACGACTGGCTGAAACAAAACTTTCCGCGTCTGGATTACATCCTGCGCGCCACCATCGTGAAGACCAAATAAACGCTTATGAAACTTCTACTCCAATCAGTTTGTCTCGTGCTGACGTTGTTCGCCGCGCCAACGCTCGCGCAAACACGCGGCATCACCCCCGAAGATTATTTCGCGTTTGAATCCTTGAGCGACCCGCACCTTTCGCCTGATGGCAAGTTGGTCGCCTATGTCGTAACCAAGGTGGAGCGCGGGCAGAACCGGCGCAACTCTGCGATTTGGATGGTTGCCGCAGATGGTTCCCGCGCGCCGTGGCCATTCACCACCAGTCCGCAATCGGCTTCGTCGCCGCGTTGGTCGCCGGATGGCCGCGCGCTCGCGTTCATTTCATCACGCCCAAGCGCGGACGCGAACGCGCAGGAGCAACCGCGTCCGCAGGTGTATGCGCTGTCGCTCGATGGCGGCGAAGCGCGGCGCGTGACAAATCTCAAGAACGGCGTCAGCGTGTTTCAATGGTCGCCGGAGGGGTCGCGCCTGGTTGTCGTCAGCCGTAGCGGCCCCAGCGACAATCGGCCTGAAAGCAAAGACCGCAGCGATGTGCGGCATTACAAAAACACGTCGTACAAGTTCAATGACTCCGGCTGGTTCGACGACCGGCGCACACACCTGTGGGTCATTGATGTCAAAAGCGGCGTGGCCAAACAAATCACCGAAGGCGACGACTGGAACGATGCCGATCCGCAATGGTCGCCCGACGGGACGCGGCTCGCCTTCGTTTCGAACCGCACTGGCAAAGAGTATGAGCAGAATCGCAACAGCGATGTTTGGGTCATCTCTGCTGAAGGCGGCGCGCTCACCAAAATTTCCGACCACGCCGAAGCCGACAACAGCCCGCGCTGGTCGCCCGATGGCAAGACCATCGCTTTCACCGGCACGACGCGCGAGCGCGAGCATCCCAAAATCTGGCTCGCTCCGGCAACGGGCGGCGCGGCTTCTACACTCGCAGCCAACGGGCTTGATCTGATTCCCACCGGCCTGGAATGGTCGCCAATGACTGGCGATGGACGCGCGCTGTTTTTTGAGACGGGCGTGAAAGGCGAATATCACTTGTTCCGCGTTGATCTGGCGACGAAAGCCATTGCCCAGGTCACGACAGGCGCGCGGGCCGTGCGCGCCGTGGATTTCAGCAAAGGCGCGCTGGCTTACACCGTGAATGATTTCAAGCACCTCGATGATCTGTTCATCAGCGATCTCAACGGCAAAAACGAACGCCAGCTCACGCATCTGAATCAAGCTTTGTGGCAGCAGTTGCAATTGGCCGATGTCGAACGCTTCAGCTACAAGAGCGCCGACAACTGGGACGTAGACGGCTTCATCGTCAAGCCGATCAATTATCAGGAAGGTGAAAAATATCCGCTCATTCTCAACGTTCATGGCGGCCCGGCGGGGCAATACGGCGTGGATTGGTTTCATGAGTTTCAGGTCTACGCGGCCAAAGGCTACGGCGTGCTGTACACAAACCCGCGCGGCTCGACGGGCTACGGCGAAAAGTTCGAGCGCGGCATCTTTGGCGAATGGGGCGGCAAGGATTATCAGGACGTGATGAACGGCTTGGACGCGGCGCTCAAACGTTATGCGTGGATTGATGCCGACAAGCTGGGCGTGACCGGCGGCAGCTATGGCGGCTTTATGACGAACTGGATTGTCGGCCACACCGACCGCTTCAAAGCGGCAGTGACGTTGCGCAGCGTCGTCAACTTCGTCTCTGACGAGGGCACGCGCGACGGCGCGTATGGGCACAAGGACGATTTCGGCGGCGACCTGTTTGAGAAGTTCGATCTGTACTGGGAGCGCTCGCCGTTGAAATACGCGAAGAACGTCAAAACGCCGACGTTGATTTTGCATTCGGACAACGATTTCCGCGTGCCGTTGGAACAAGGCGAGCAATGGTTCCGCGCGTTGAAGCATTACGGCGTGACGACCGAGATCGTGATGTTCCCGCGCGAGAATCACAACCTGACGCGCACGGGCGAGCCGAAGCATCTGGTCGAAAGCCTGAATTGGCAGCTATACTGGTTTGCGCGTTTCATTGACGGCAATGCGGCAGCGCTTCCACCCGACCTGAAATAACGCATCCGCCTACGGCTACGGAGCGGTTGCGGATGAGCGAAAAACAAAAGCAAAAAAACATCAGTAGCTAAGCGAATGAGCAAAAGTTTTTGGAGCAAAGAGCCGGCAAGGGACTGTGAGCAGAGGAAGAAGAAGCCAAGTTGAGCCGCCTCATTCCCTTGCCCCCACTCCTTTGTCTCCATTCCTTTGTCCGTCGCGTTTTTCAAAAGTTTTTTGGCGCTTCACTTAGTCAAGCTGGACGGCCGTAGTTCGGATGGCAACACGCATCCGGCATTGACCACCCTCGCCGCAGGCTCACGTTGCCTGCGGCGCCACCCCAATAAGGAGTTTCACCATGAAAAACCGATTTAGGTCACTCGCGTTAGCGGCGCTCATGCTGAGCCTGCTGGCGATCAGCGCGTTCGCGCAAGTCACAGGCCGCATCAACGGCACGGTGACCGATCAAGCCGGCGCGGCCGTGCCCGGCGCTAGCATCGAATTGATGCTGCCCGGCGGCAGCCGCGCGGTCATTAACGCCGTCACCACCAGCGAAGGTCTGTTCAATCTGGCGGGGGTGCCCGCCGGCGCTTACGAATTGGTTATCATCGCGCAAGGTTACAAGAAGCGCGTGATACAGGAAGTCATCGTGCGCCCCAACCAGGAATTGGCGCTTTCCACATTTCAATTGGAGGTCGGGCAATTGAGCGAGACGGTGCAAGTCACCGAATCGCAGTCCGTGCAAACTTCCAACGCCGAGGTTTCCCTGAACATCACCAAAAACCAGATTCGGGAATTGCCCGTGCTGGGGCGCAGCCCGCAGGCTTTTGTCACAACCCAAGCGGGCGTCGGCAATGGCCGCGGCTCGGCGACGATCAACGGCCAGCGCACCTCGTTCACCAACGTCACGCTCGACGGCATCAACATTCAGGACAACTTCATCCGCACCAACGCGGTGGATTTTTCGCCCAACGTCTTGTTGCTCGATCAGGTCGCCGAAGTCACGCTTACGACCTCCAACAGCAGTTCGTTGGCGGGCGGCGGCGCGTCGCAAATTTCCTTTGTCACGCCGTCGGGGACGAATCAATTTCATGGTTCGGGTTACTGGCAGAATCGCAACAGCGCGGTGGCGGCCAACACCTGGTTCAACAACCGCGACGGCATTGCCAAGCCCTTTCTCAATGCCAACTGGATCGGCGCCACCATTGGCGGCCCGGTCATCAAAGACAAGCTGCTTTTCTATTTCAATTACGAAGCATACCGCCTGCGTCAGCAAACGGCGGCCAATCGCGCCATCCTGACCGCCGACGCGCGCAATGGCATCTTCACTTATCAGGACGGGACGGGCGCGGTGAAGAAGGTCAACATCCTGCAAACGCTGGGGCTGTCTGCCGACCCGGCGACCGCCGCCATCATCGCCAAGATTCCGACGCCGGATAAGATCAACAACTATCGCACCGGCGACAGCAGCGAGACGCTGTTGCGCAACACCGCCGGTTACTCCTTCAACATCCAGAACAACCGCACACAGGATCATTACACGGCCAAGGTGGATTACAACCTTTCGACCAAACACGCAATCCAGGGCAGCTATGTCTTCAACAGCGACATCATTGACCGCCCCGATCAGTCGAACGATTACGACACCAAACCGAAGGTCATCAACGACGACATCTCTAAACTCTTTTCAGTCGGCTGGCGCTGGAATCCGACCTCGAAGTTCACCAACGAACTGCGCGGCGGTTTCAACATCGCGCCGGTGATCTTTGCGACTTCGGAACAGTTCGGCAGTTCGATCATCGGCATCGCGGGCGGACTGTTCGGCAATCCGCTGAACACCTTTCGCTTGCAAGGGCGCAATCCGCGCACCTACAACCTCTTTGACAATGCCTCTTATGTGATGGGCAAACACACGCTGCAATTCGGCTATTACAGCCAGCGCGTCTATGTCGAAAACTACAACGAAGGCGGCATCACGCCGACCGTCACCTTGGGCATCGGCACGGGCAATCAGGGGCTGACCACGCAATTGCCAGGCGCCAGTTCGACCGATCTGACCGCCGCCAACAACCTGCTGGCGAATTTGGCGGGCTATTACACCAGCTATACGCAAACCTTCAATGTCAAAGACCGCACCGCCGGTTTTGTCAAAGGCGCGTTGACGCGGCGCAACCTGACCTTTCACAACTATGCGGGCTATTTGACCGATTCGTGGAAGGTGAAACCGCGCCTGACGGCGACGCTGTGGTTGCGGTACGACTACTTCACACCGGTTGACGAAGTTGACGGGCTGGCGCTGTTGCCGGTGCTGAATGGCACGGTACTCAATACATTGCGTTCCAACTCGACGCTCGATTTCGCGGGCAACGCCGTGAATCGTCCGTTTTATAGCTCTGACCGCAACAACTTCGCGCCGAACATCGGCTTGGCGTGGGATCTGTTCGGCAACGGCAAGACGGCGTTGCGCGCCGGTTACAGCGTCAATCACGTGAATGACGAATTCGTGATCGCGCTCAATGCTTATGTCGGCGGGAACGCCGGGCTGGCCCAGACGGTCACCGGCTCCGGCCTGACGGGACGCCTCACGGCGAACGGAGCGCCAACGATCAACACCCCGGCCTTCAAAGTGCCGCGCACTTTCCAGGACAACAACCTGCTCAATTCGTCCACCAACTTCTCGATTCCCGATCCGAATTTGCGCACGCCTTATGTCCAGCAATGGAATATCGGCATCCAGCATGAATGGCACAAGATCGTTTTCGACGCGCGCTATGTCGGCAATCACGGCGTCAAATTGCTGCGCGGCATTGACCAGAATCAGGTGCTGGTCTCGCCCGAATTCCTGGCCGATTTCCGCCGCGCGCAAAGCAACGGCAATTTGTCGCGCGCGGCCACGGGCGTCTTCAATCCGGCCTACAACGCGGCCATCGCCGGCAGCCAGCAATTGACGGTGTTGCCGCTGTTGCCGACGGGCGGCCAGTTGACCAACACCACGATTCGCACGTTGATAGATCAAGGCCAGGTCGGCGAATTGGCTTCGAACTATCAAGTCACGCGCACGAACGGAACCGTCAACTTCTTTCCCAATCCATTTGGGCTGGCGACCAACGTGCTGAGCAACTACAGCCATTCGCAATACAACGCGCTGCAAATGGACATGCGCGGGCGCTTGCGCGACTTGACCTTCCAAGTCAATTACACCTGGTCGAAGGTGTTGTCAGACGCGGCCGCCGGTTCTGAGAACGCCTTCCAGAATCGCAACGAAGCCTTCCTGGATTTTGCCAACCCCCGCATCGAACGCGCCCGCGCGCCGTTTGATCTGTCGCACGTCATCAAGGGCAACTTTGTCTATCAACTACCCGCCGGCAAGGGGCATTGGTTCAACTTCAAGCCGTTGGAGCGCGCGCTGTCCGGCTGGCAGATCAGCAGCATTTTCATCAAGGAATCGGGCGCGCCTTTCTCTGTGTTGAGCGGGCGCGGCACGCTCAATCGCAGCGGCCAATCGGGCACCAACACGGCCAGCAGCAGTTTGACGAATGCGCAACTGTTCGAGGGCTTCCAGGTGCGTATCGCCTCGAACGGCCCGTATTTCGTGCCGGCTTCGTGGCTGGGCAGCGATGGGCGCGCGGTGGCGGCGGACGGTTCAGCCGCCTTCAATGGGCAGGTTTTCTCCCAGCCCGGCGCGGGCACGCTCGGTCAGTTGCAACGCCGCATGTTCAGCGCACCCTGGGTCTTCAACGCCGACTTTGCGCTGAGCAAGACGACGAAAATCAAGGAAGGCCACACGCTTGTGCTGCGCATGGAATCCACCAACA
The DNA here is from genome assembly GCA_016196035.1 of Acidobacteriota bacterium. Classification (NCBI taxonomy): domain Bacteria; kingdom Pseudomonadati; phylum Acidobacteriota; species Acidobacteriota bacterium. Next base: position 41,068 of record JACPYM010000059.1, read on the forward strand.
TCTTCAATCATCCAACGTGGAGCGTGGGCGACCAGACGGTCACCTCGACCAGCTTTGGCAGAATCACCGGCACGTTCTTCGGGCGACGGGTAATCCAGTTCAGCCTGCATTACCGCTTCTGATTTTTGCTGGCTGGTGATTGACGTTTGCCTGCGAACGCCGCCGTCGTTCGCAGGCATTGTTTTATACGGCGGCAAGTGGCGGTTGGCTGTCACCGAATCAATTGCCGCAGAGTCAGGCAAAATACGCCGCCTTCCGCGCGGCGTCCATCACTCTCACAGGTACCAATCTATGAATACGCGCTTCCGCATTTTGCTTCTCACTTTCGTCACAATGCTTGGACTGGCCGCTGCCGGCGCGCAACTCAACGCGCAACGCGGCGGCGGTCAAGCACCCCAAACCCAACAACAAATCGAAATGACCGACGGCCCGACCGTCATCAACGGCGTAGACGTGAGCCGCCTGCAATTCCGCTATGTCGGCCCCCCAGGCAACCGCGTCTCCGCCGTCGTCAGCCCGCCCGGCAACAAGCAGGTCTATTACGCGGGCGCGGCGTCGGGCGGCATCTTCAAATCCATTGACGGCGGCGTGGTGTGGAAGCCCGTCTTCGACAAGCAGAAATCGCAATCCATTGGTGCGCTGGCGATTGCCCCGTCGAATCAAGACATTGTGTGGGCAGGCACGGGCGAGAGTTGGGTGCGCAGCGGCATCTCCATCGGCGATGGCGTCTATAAATCCACCGATGGCGGCGCGACGTGGCAGCGGATGGGTTTGGAAGCGACGGGGCGCGTCTCGCGCGTCATTATTCATCCGACCAATCCTGACATCGTTTATGTCGGCGCGGTCGGGCACGGCTACGGCCCGCAAAAAGAGCGCGGCGTCTATCGCACGAAAGACGGCGGTAAGACTTGGGAGCAGACGCTCTTCGTCAACGAAAACACGGGCGTGTCGGAGCTGGCGCTGGATCCGTCGAATCCGAACATCCTGTTTGCCGGGACGTGGGAATTCGTGATTACCACCTGGGGCAAATACAGCGGCGGGCCGGGCAGCGGCGTCTTCAAATCAACCGATGGTGGCACGACGTGGAAACGGCTGACACCTGCGCAGGGCTTGCCCGAATCGCCGCTCGGCAAAATCGCGGTTTCGATTGCGCCGAGCAATCCGCAACGTATTTATGCGTTGATCGAAACGGGCTGGAACGGCAAAGGCTCGCTCTGGCGTTCGGAAGACGGCGGCGAGCAGTGGAAGGTCGTCAATTACAGCCACATCCTGGCCGAGCGTCCGCACTATTACACGCGCATGCTCATCTCACCGAAGAATCAGGACGAAGTTTATTTCCCGAACAATTCGATGGTCGTTTCGATGGATGGCGGGCAGACGGCGCGCACGATTCCGTGGGGCGGCGACAATCACGATATGTGGGCTGACCCGACGGACGCCGACCGCATGATGATCGGCAATGACGGCGGCGTGATGATCACCACCAATCACGGCCAGCAATGGCAGCGCGTCGTGTTGCCCGTCGCGCAGATGTATCACGTCGCCGCCGACAACGCTGTGCCTTATGGCTTGCACGGCAGCGAGCAGGACAAGTCTTCGATGCGCGGCGCGGGCGCAAGCCTGGGCGGCAACATTACGTGGCAGCGCACGGCGGGTTGCGAATCGGGCTTCTCGATTCCCGATCCGAAAAATCCGAACATCATTTGGGGGACTTGTTATGCGGGCGGCGTTGAGCGTTACGACGTGCGCACAGGCGTGACGCGCTCGGTGGATGTGTGGCCGGAGAAGTTTCTAGACGCGCCCGCCATTGATTCCAAGTACCGTTGGAACTGGACGCACGTCGTTTACATCTCGCCGCACGACAGCAACACCGTCTACGTCGCCAGCCAGTTTCTGCACGTCACGACGAACGCCGGGCAGAGTTGGAAAATCATCAGCCCCGACCTGACGACCGACGACAAGAGCAAGCAAGGCCCATCCGGCGGACTCACGCACGACAATCTCGGCGTCGAAGAAGCCTGCACGATCTTTGCGCTGGCCGAAGCGCCGCAGGAAAAAGGCGTGCTGTGGATCGGCTCGAACGACGGCCTCGTCAGTCTCTCGCGCGACGGCGGCAAGACCTGGCAGAAAGATTTGACGGCCAAAGTGCCAAGCTCATTGAAATGGGGTTCGATCAACAACATCGAAGCCTCGCGTCACGCCAAAGGCACGGCTTACATTTCAGTAGACGGCCATCAGGTCAACAACCGCGACCCGTACATTTACAAGACGACCGATTACGGCAAGACGTGGAAGGCGCTCGGCGGCGGCATTCCCAAGTCGGTGTTCAGCTACGTGCGCGTCGTGCGCGAAGACCCGAAAGTGCCGGGCTTGCTCTACGCCGGAACCGAGAACGGGCTGTATGTTTCGCACGACGACGGCACGACGTGGCAGCCGTTGCAACTCAATTTGCCGCACGTCGGCATCTCGTGGATCGAGATTCAACCGGCATATAACGACCTGGTGATTGCGACCTCTGGACGCGGCTTTTACATCCTCGACGACCTGACGCCGATTCAAAAAGCGAAGCCGGAAATTAACAACGCCGTAGCGACATTGTTTGAGCCGCGCGCGACCTATCGGCTGATTTCGCGCCCGCCTGGTTTTACGAGCACGCCGATTGGTTTTGGCGGATTTGGCGGCGGCGGGTTTGGTGGTGGTGGATTTGGTGGTGAAGGTGGCGGCGCTGAAGCTGCGGCTCCGGCGGGCGGTGCTGGCGGCGGGCGTCCAGGCGGTGCTGCGCCAGGCGGTGCGGCGGCTCCCGGTGGTGCTGCGCCAGGCGGACGCGGTGGCGGCGCTGGACAACAAGGTGGCGGCGGTGGCGGACGCGGCGGTGGTGCGCCCGTCAATCCGGCAACCGCAGGCGGCGGCACGGCGGGCGAAGTCATTCGCAACTTCCCGACGGGCGCGTACCTGCAATACTTCCTGAAAAGCGCGGGGCCGGTGACGCTCACGATCACCAGCGCCGAAGGCCGTTTCGTCAACAAGCTCACCGCGAACGGGCAAGCAGGCATGAACAACTTGAGTTGGAATCTGCGTTATGCGCAAGGCCCGCGCGCCGTCGAGTTGCGCACTACGCCTGCGAGCTATCCGCAAGTCTGGCAGGAGCCGCGCTTTCAGGGACGCCAAACGCGCGCCGTCGTGCATTACGGCATTCAACCGCCCGCGCAACCCGTGGTGGCCGGCCCTGGCCTTTACAAAATCGAACTCGAAGCGGGCGGCACCAAAGTCACACAACAACTGCGCCTGCTGGCCGACCCCAACGTAGGCGTGCCCGACGCCGAGGTCAAAGAAGGCGTAGATATGTGCCTGACGCTGACGGATGAACTCAATCAGACAACAGACGCCATCAACCAACTCGAACGCATCCGCAAACAACTCGAAGACCTGAAAGGCAGCGCCGAACAAATGGCGGCGGCGCAGACGCTCGACAAAAAGCTGAAAGCCGTCGAAGACATTCTGCTCTCGCCCGTCGCGCACGAGAACGATCCGAAGTCGTACCGCGAACCGATGACCATCTACTTCCAATACTTGTTCCTGCTTGGACAGGTGGGCAACGGCGCGGGCGATATGGCGGGCAATCCCGGCTTTAAGCCGACCGATCAGAGCAAGGAGTTTCACGTCATTCTGAAAAAACGGCTGGACGATGCGCTGGCGAAATTGAAAGTGGTGCTGGATACGGAGGTGGCGCGCTTCAATCAGACGAGTGGCGTGCAGTTGGAGGTAGCGGCGAAGCCGTAACGAGCGAATGTGTTCAAGTCAGGCGGCTGCGCGGCAGGTGCTGGCGGGGTTCGCAGCCGCCTGACTCAGTGTTATTCTCGCGTTATGGAATGGGAAGATTATTGGTTGAAAGCTCAAGAGAATCTGGCGATGACGTTGTTGGCCTATCAAAGTAAAAGCTACAACGTCTGCGCAAGCCGGGCCTATTATGCGGTCTTCCTGGCGAGCATCGCCGCGCTCATCAAGCTGACTGATTTTCGCGCGCGTGAGAATGAGTGGGATCACAGTCAGGTGCAGGCGGAATTGAACCGGCGGTTGATTATGCGCAAGAAAGTGTTGCCCAGTGAACTTGGGCGAACCCCCATGGACTTGATGGAGTTACGACACTTGGCTGATTACAAGCCGCAATCGGTTACGGCCAGAGAAGCGAAACGGGCTTGTGAGCGAGCCGGTAAATTTCTCTCTTCGATTGAGAGAGCTTTGGGAGAAACCGTATGAGAAATGAAGCTAGACAACCCAGGCAAGCTGGCAGGGAAACCCAAGACGCCCTCACCGAATACCTGGCGGCGTTGGAGGCGATTTACCCCGCAGCTAAGGGAGCAGCACAGATAAGTACACGGGCGGATAAGCGCGTGATCGTCAACATTCTTTTACCGGCGCGGGCGCGTGAACGGATGCGGCTTTTTGATCAGATGGCAGAGGTTGGCACCAGGTTACTGCTTGAGACCGGCCAATACATTATCCTTTCGGGGCACTGATCTGCGCTCTGCGCTTGCTCGGCCAGTTCGGCAACGGCGGGGGCGATATGGCGGGAAACCCCGGCTTTAAGCCAACCGATCAGAGCAAGGAGTTTCACGTCATTCTGAAAAAACGGCTGGACGATGCGCTCACCAAATTGAAGGCGGTGCTGGACACGGAGGTGGCGCGGTTCAATCAAACGAGCGGCGTGCAAGTGAGCGTGGCGGCGAAGCCGTAGCTGCGAAGGCGCCACATAACTCCAGGAGGATTTGCCATGCACCGAATCTGGCAACACGTAATGGTTTTGTTTCTGTTAGCGGGCGTCTGGCCATCCCATGTTCTCCGATCCAGCCAAAACGAGATCAGCGTCGGGCCAAATATTCAGGTGAGTAAAGATCGCGCAGACCTGGCTCACTGGGAAGTGATTTTGGCAGCCGACCCGACTGACCCGCAGCGGCTCCTGGCCGGGTCTATGCTTTGGTATGATTCCGGCGAAGACCAGTGCATCGGATACCTTTCGACCGATGGGGGGATGACCTGGAAACCGGTGCTTGAACCGGGAGGCCGCGCTGAGACGCGCGGGGATAAGCGGGCGGCAGACCCGGCGGTGGCATTCGGGCCTGATGGCGCAGCGTACTTCGCTATGTTGGCCGCCGAAGCCCGCCTCCAATCGCATCACGCCGTCGTCGCCCACTCAACCGACAAAGGGCTGACGTGGAGCGAACCAACCCATGTTCACCAGCCTACACGGATAGACCGTCCATATATCACCATAGACCGAACGGGTGGGAAGTATCAGGGTCGGGTCTATTGCAATGGGGTTGTGATTACCGACTCTCTACCCGGCACGGGTGGGACCGCCGCAGACCTGATACCACAGGTCGGGATTGGCATCTTCTTCTCGTCTGACGGGGGGCGCACCTTCAGCGAACCGACCCTTCAGCGCGTGCGGATGGCGAACCAACCCCACGCCGCCAGAGGCACCGGCAATAGCGTCGTCCTGTCAGACGGAACCGTCGTCGCCTTGTACAATTTTGCTGAAGACTGGCGACGCCGAGAAGACAGTGCCACCTGGCTCGGGGTCGAACGGTCGGTGGATGGTGGACAGAGCTTTGAGCCGGGCAGCCCGGCGAGCGGCGAGCGCCCGCCCCGCGGCCGGGTGATTCCGCAATTCAAGTTTATCGGGCAAACCCAGCGGCCTCTGGGAAAGGGACTGGCCGGGCTGGAATGTTTAGCCAGCGACCAGACAACTGGCCTGTATCGAGATCGGCTGTATGCGGTCTGGCCAGAGTTCGATGGCGTCCGCAGCCGAGTCAAATTGTCTTTTTCGGCTGACAAAGGGATAACGTGGTCAGGGCCGACGCCGATTGATGACGGGGGGAATGTGGGTGCCGCGGGAACTTATCGAGGCGCGTTTATGCCGTCAGTCGCCGTCAACAAAGATGGCGTGGTAGGCATTTCCTGGTATGACACGCGCGATGCGGTTGGAGCAGACCCGGGGTGGGATGTGCGGTTCGCTGTCTCTTACGATGGCGGCAAGACGTGGGGGCCGAGTGTTCGGGTAAGCGAGAAGTCAAGTATCGCTACCGCAGCCATGCGGAAAAAACTGGGCCGCCGCGTCGGGCCTGGGGATAGCGCCGGTCTGGCGGCGAGCGCGGACGGCGCGTTCCACCCGCTGTGGATTGACCATCGGACAGGGACACCGCAGGTTTGGACGGCGACGGTCACCCTCAAGCCAAAGCCTTGAAGGTCAGTTGGCCAAACGATGAATGTGCTGTGGAGAAAAACGACTATGCAACGATGGATACTTTCTCTCTGCGCCCTGCTGCTTTACTATGCAGCAGCACTCCCCATTGCGGACACTCAACAGCCAGCACCGCCGCCGGTCTATGAACTCTACGCCATCAGCTACGGCGTACTGTCTGACTTTCCCGTTGCCTCACTGGTCGCAGGCGCGGACAAGGCGCGCAAGCTCGACATTCAAATGATGGTCTGGCTGCTCAAAGGGCTGGGCGGGCGCAACATCCTCGTGGACGCGGGCTTTTACCGCGACAAGTTTCTGGCGCGCTGGAAGCCCAAAGATTTCGTCAAACCCTCCGAAGCCATTGCCAAAGTCGGACTCAAGCGCGAAGACATCACCGACATCATCATCTCGCACATTCATTGGGATCATCTGGACGGCGCGGATTTGTTTCCCAACGCGCGGCTTTGGATTCAGCACGACGAGTACAGCTACTACACGGGCGAAGCGTGGCAGGCGGGCGGTTCCAACGCCGCCGACAAAGACGATGTGTTGATGCTGGTCAAGCTCAACACCGAACGCCGCGTCCAATTGGTCAAAGGCGACAATCAGGAAATCCTACCGGGCATTCGCGTCTTCACGGGCGGTCGCCACACCTATGCGTCGCAGTACGTCAGCGTCAACACGCCGAGCGGCACGGCTGTGGTGGCTTCGGATAATTTGTATCTTTACGAAAACCTCGACAAGCACGCACCCATCGCGCAAACGCTCGACGCCGCGTCGAACCTGCGGGCGCAGGAGCGGATGAAGCAACTCGCTTCCGATTCCCGCCTGATCGTGCCCGGCCATGATCCGGCGGTCTTTGTGAAGTTTCCGAAACCGGGCAATGGCGTGGCGAAGATCGAGTAGGTTGATTACTTGTTCGGTCTATGAAGCCGCACGTCACAAACCGCACCAAACTAGGAGGACACCAGTTATGAAACACAGAACCCTTTTCCAAACCATCACGCTCCTGGCGAGCCTGTTGCTGTTGCCCGCGCTCAGTTTTGCGCAAGTCACACAGGCCGATTACGAACGTGCCGCCAAGTTGCGCGACCGGCTGCAAGGGCTGGCCGTCAACGTGCCCGAACGCGCCAACTGGATCGGCCAGACGCCGCGTTTCTGGTATCGCAAAGCGGTCAATGGCGGCAATGAATTTGTGTTGGTAGACGCCGACACGGCGACCAAGCGTCCGGCCTTCGATCACGAAAAGCTGGCGGCGGCGCTTTCGGCGACAGCGGGCGAAAAGTTCGAAGCGTTGAAGCTGCCGTTCCAAGCCATCACGTTCGTGGACAATGAACGCGCGCTGACCTTCGCCGCCGCCGGTTCGATGTGGCGTTGCGAACTGGCGGACTATGCCTGCAAGAAGACTGGCGCAGCGCCGCAAGGCCCGCCCGGTTTCGGCGGACGACGCCCACCAATGGCTGATGACGAAGACAGCCCGCAGGAATACGGCAACGATGTGTATGACGGGATGGTTGATCTGTCACCACAGCAAGGCCAGCAACGGCAAGGCGCACAGGGGCGCGGCGGCTTGCAAGGCCCCGGCCAGAATCAGCCGGAGCAGAATTTCAGAACCTCGCCCGACGGCAAGTGGGAGGCGCTGATTCAAAACTTCAACGTCTTCATTCGCCCCAAAGGCAAGACCGAGGCGGCGCCGCTGAGTTGGGATGGCTCGGAAGGGAATTACTACACGTTGCAATCCATCGCGTGGTCGCCCGATTCCAAGCGGCTGGCGGCCTATCGTGTGCGGCCCGGCTACCGGCGCGAGGTGCATTACATCGAATCGTCGCCCGCCGATCAGTTGCAACCCAAACATTCAACGCGCGAATACGCCAAGCCCGGCGATGCGCTCGACATTGCGCAACCCGTGCTGTTTGCGGTCGAGACCAAACAACAAGCCGTCATCGAGAACAGTCTCTTCCCGAATCCATACAGTTTGTCGAATCCGGTCTGGCGCAAGGACAGCCGCGCCTTCACGTTTGAATACAACCAGCGCGGCCATCAGCTTTATCGCGTGATCGAAGTGGACGCCGCCGACGGCAAAGCGCGCGCCGTGATTAGCGAAGAGAGCCAGACCTTCATCAACTACCGCCCGCTGCTGGCGAGTCGCACCGACAGCGGCAAGAAAGTGCGCTACGACCTGGCCGACGGCAAAGAGGTCATCTGGATGTCGGAGCGCGACGGCTGGGCGCATCTGTATCTATTCGACGGCGTCACCGGCAAAATCAAAAACCAGATCACCAAAGGCAATTGGGTCGTGCGCGCCATCGAAAAAGTTGACGAAGAGAAACGCCAGCTTTGGTTTCAGGCCAGCGGGATGTACGCGGGCAAAGACCCTTACTTCGTCCATTACTACCGCATCAATTTTGACGGCACAGGGTTGACGGCGTTGACCGAAGCCGACGGCGATCACACAGTCGTTTTCTCGGCAGATCAAAAATACTTCGTGGACACCTGGTCGCGCGTTGACCTGCCGACCATTTCCGAGCTGCGCCGCACCGAAGACAAGAAGCTGGTGTTGGAATTGGAGAAGAGCGACATCACAGCATTGGCTGCCGCAGGCTGGCGCGCGCCCGAACCTTTTATGGCGCTGGGCCGCGACGGCAAGACCGAAATCTGGGGCATCATTCATCGCCCCGCCAACTTCGATCCGGCCAAAAAGTATCCCGTCATTGAGGCGATCTACGCTGGGCCGCAAGGTTCGTTCGTGCCAAAGAATTTCAGCGCATCGTTGGGATCAGGGCAGCCGCTGACCGAGCTTGGGTTCATCGTTGCGCAGATTGACGGCATGGGAACCAACAACCGCTCCAAAGCCTTTCACGCCGTCGCCTGGCAAAATCTGGGCGATGCCGGCTTCCCAGACCGCATCCTCTGGCACAAAGCCGTCGCCGCGCAATATCCCTACTACGACATCACGCGCGTGGGCTTATACGGCACCTCGGCAGGCGGACAGAACTCGACGGGCGGCGTGTTGTTTCATCCTGAGTTTTACAAAGCCGCCGTTTCAAACAGCGGCTGCCACGACAATCGCATGGATAAGATTTGGTGGAACGAACAATGGATGGGCTGGCCGCTAGGCCCGCACTACGCAGCTTCATCCAACGTAGACAACGCGGCCAAGCTGCAGGGCAAGCTCTTGCTAGTCGTGCCGGAGATGGATACGAACGTAGATCCCGCGTCTACGTGGCAGGTCGTGAACGCGCTGATCAAAGCTAATAAGAAATTCGATCTGCTGATGGTGCCCGGCGGCAATCACGGCGCGGGCGGCGCATATTACCAACGGCTCTTGCAGGATTTCTTCGTCCATCACCTGCAAGGCATCGAACCGCCGGATTGGAATAAGACAGCCGCGGCAACGAGCGGCAACTAACCAGGAAACCGATTACGAAGTCACAGAAAACCACGAAGCTGGGAATCAGCGGGAGGAGTGAACGCGCTTCACTTTCCTCCGTCTTTTCTTCCCAGCTTCGTGGTTTTTCGGGTAGCTTCGTGGCTGAGAAAGGAAATCACCCGCAATGCGCTTATCCAAAATGATCTCTGCCGTTGACGTACACGCCTGTGGCGAACCGGGTCGCGTCATTACGGGCGGCGTACTCGACGTACCGGGCCGCACGATGTTCGAGAAGAAAACTTATCTCGAAACGCAGGCCGATGACTTGCGCAAACTGATGCTGCGTGAACCGCGCGGCTATCCGGCGCTGTGTTGCAACCTGATCTTGCCGCCGACCGATCCGCGCGCCGATGCGGGCTTCGTGATTATGGAGCAGGTCGAATATCCGCCGATGTCCGGCTCCAACACGATCTGCGTCGTCACCGTGCTGATCGAAACTGGCATGGTCGCCGTCACCGAACCCATCACAAAACTCACGCTCGAAACGCCCGCCGGATTGATCGGCGTCACCGCCGCAGTCAGCCACAACAAAGTCACCAACGTCACGTTTGAAAACCAGCCCGCCTTCGCCGTCCATCTCGACACGCCCGTCGAAGTGCGCGGCCTCGGCACGATTGTCGTAGACGTCGCATACGGCGGGATGTTTTACGTCATCGCCAACGCCGCGCAGGTAGGCTTGCGCCTGACGCCAGATGAAGGCCGCGACATTGTGAGCATTGGCGAAATGATCAAAGCCGCCACGCGCGAGCAATTGCCGGTCGTGCATCCAGAAAACCCCGCCATTGCAGGCGTGACGATTGCGCAACTGACCGCGCCGCCAATGCACCCAAACGCCGACGCGAAAAATACGGTGATCGTTTCCACCGGCACGCCGGATTGGGACAAGCCTTCATCGTGGACGGGCGTGCTGGATCGCTCGCCGTGCGGGACGGGAACGTGCGCGCGTATGGCCGTGTTGCACGCGAAAGGCAAGCTGGGTTTGCAGCAAGACTTCGCGCACGAAGGCATTCTAGGTACGCTCTTCACCGGACGGCTGATCGCGGAAACGCAGGTCGGTAACTACCGCGCCGTTGTTCCAACCATCAGCGGGCACGCGTGGATTACGGGCTTTGCGAATTACGTTGTAGATGCGGAAGACCCCTTCCCCAGCGGCTTCACGGTCGGCGATCTGTGGGGATTGAATGAAAACTGAAGAAGTACGAACTACCCTGAGTGTGACTGCGTAATCCCTGTTTTATCAATTGCACTAAAGATCGCGTAGGAAACAAAGAAGGTAATCTAATGGACGTATTCGCAATTTTGAATATCACAGCATTCTTGTTAGCGCTATGGCAGACCTATAAAGCTATTGAGCAAACCCGTGAAGCCCGTAAACAGCTTGAAAAGCTGGATAGTTTACAAAATAGCCTGTTAAATAAACTGGAAGGACAACAGCAGCTACTTTCTACTTCAAATGACCGAGTTTCTGAGCAAGGTATTAAACAGCAGGAATTACTTAGCGCCGCAAGCGTTCAATCGTTAAAATTGCAGTCTCAATTGGAGCAACTTGAAGAAGTTAGATTAGCGCTGACAACACGTTATATCGGGCAGTATCTGGAGTATTTTCCGCAAATAGTATCAATAATTGAAAGAGCTGAAAAAGAGGTCGTTTTATTTTTGAATGTCCCTGCTCAAGGTTGTTTTTCGGATCCAACTAACCATCTTAGATACCGCCAAGCTTTGGAAAGGAAGATACTAGATGAAAATGTAAATGTAGAGCTAACGTTTTCCAACGAAGGGCTTAGGAGGGCTTCTAACTGTGAAAGATTCTGGAAAGAAGAACCGGAGTGGGGGAAATGGAAAAATGACAATGTTGATAAAGTAACTAAATTTCTTAGCACATATAAAAAGGGGCAATCTGTATCTGAACTCACCGTGAGTGAGTTCATAGAGATACTTGCTGGAGTAGATAGCTCGCTACTCAAACGTGAATTTGTCAATGCAGATTGTAGAGAGATTGATGCGGGTTTGACGATAGGGTTTTGTTTGGCAGATGGCAAAATAGCAGTTTTTGTACTGAATCCCTTTATGGATAATAGTACCTCATATGGGTTTATGACCTCAGATACTAAGCTGATTTCTGCACTTAACGAATTAAGCCATCGTCAACGCGGTATGCCTGATGTTACCCCGATTAAATTTACAAACACTGATTTATTTGAAAAAGAGTTTGGGCTTGATATCAGAGATTCCATTCGTATGCATTCAATTGACGGGAAAAACGATGAACTTCTTTCCGAGGATATTGAAAAAACATGATTGTCACTTAACATCCGAAGAAACAAAGGATTTGCTTGCCTGCTGAGTTATACGAACTGCGGCTGTGCAACTCGCTACGTTTAGTTACTGCATTCGAGAATAGAACTGGCTCACTCGTAAGGCTAAAAGGTAAAACAACCCTTGTCGGAACAACGCGCACTGGTGTCGTCGCTCGCCGAGCCAGAGAAGGCAATCGCACCCGGATTGTGTTCCTCAAGACGCAGTGATCGCAGTTATCACCACAGCCTTTGGATGGGGTACGCATCGAGTACGGCATCAATGCTCACGAGTGACAGTCCTTCAACCATTGCCTGCGCGACCAGCAAGCGGTCGAAGGGATCGCGGTGATGATAGGGTAGATTCGTCAAGGCCGCCGTGTGGCGCAGTTCAATCGGTAGGATGAGAAAGCCGTTTTGCCGGATGGCGCGATCAAAGAAGGTTTCATACGGCTGATGCAACACGTATTTGCCAATGCTGATCTTGATCGCAATTTCCCAATAGGACGCGGGGCTGACGAATTTGGTGTTGGCAGGGTCTTCGATGAGTTGTCGCGCGGTGGCACTCAATTGCGCATTGCCTAATGCAAACCACAGGAGCGTATGCGTATCCAGCAGCAAATTCACGGCAGATACTCCTGGAAGTCTTGCAGATGTTCGTCATCCTCCGCCACAATCGTCAACGCGCCCTGACAGCTTCCAAAACGTGGCTGCGGCAATGCGTTGCTGGGCGCGTGCAATGCGGCAACAGGCTGATGATTGCGGGTGATGACAATCTCCGTGCCGGGCTGCAAGCCTTCAATCAACGCCGGGAGATTAGTTTGCGCTTCTTCTATCGAAATGGTTTCGAGCATAGTCGTAACTCCTTTGCCCCAGCATTCTAAAGCAGGCGCGGTGCAACCGAAAGGAAACTTTCTGTGAGACGGCATTGGAAAGAAATCGAATGAAACTTGCTCTATCGGAGGCGAATTTTCATGAAGCTGTTACTTGCGCTCCTCGTTACCCTCTTCCTGACGACGGGTTGGGTGATCCAACAAAAATCCAAAGCGCCAGAGCAGGGCTACGTGCCCGCTGGCTGGCCGCCGCACCCAGGGGGCTTGCTCAAATATCGCGTTGTCATTCGTTTTGGCGAAGAGCCGGACACGATGCCGGACGGCTGGAAGTTCGGGCGCGTCTCTGCCGTGACGACCGATTCGCGCGGCGAGGTGTATGTCTTTCAGCGCAACAAGGAGGTGGATCCGATCATCGTCTTTGATGGCAAAGGAAATTATTTGCGTTCGTGGGGGCGGGGTTTCTTCGCCAATCCGCACGGCTTGCGCGCGGACCGCGAAGACAACATCTGGGCCGTAGATAACGAAAATCAGCAGGTCTACAAATTCACGCGCGAGGGCAGGCTGTTGCAAACCTGGGGCATCAAGGGGCAGATCGGAACGGATGAAAAAACTTTCAATCGCCCCACCGATATTGCGTTTGCGAGCAACGACGATTTTTATGTGGCGGACGGTTACGGCAATTCGCGCGTCGTGCAGTTCGATAAGAACGGCAAATACCTGCGCGCCTGGGGCAAGCCGGGCAGTGCGCCGGGTGAGTTTCATATCCCGCACACCATCGCCGTAGATTCCCAAGACCGCGTGTATGTGAGCGACCGCGAAAACAACCGCATCCAGATTTTCACCGCCGAGGGAAAGTTTCTGAAGCAGTGGACGCATCTCGGCTCTACGCAGGGCATGTTCATCACGCCGAGTGATGAAATGTGGATCATCACGCATCGCAATAACGTCGAAAACGTCGCCTACGACGCGCTGGCGGGACAATTGATGAAGATTGAACTCGCCACCGGCAAAATTCTCGGCGCAGTGGAATGCCCCGGCCATCTGCTCACCGTGGCGAAAAATGGCGAGCCTTTTGTCGCCAGCCTCACGGGCAATGTCTTTCGCTGGTATCGGGGCTGGCCTGAGACTGCCGGGCCATCACAGACTGAGAGGAGAGCGAAACCATGACGACATTCTGCCCGACAACATTCTGCCCAACAACATTCTGTTTGATGCACAGCAGCGGGCAAGGCCCCGCAGGCTGGCAGTTACTGGTAGACGAACTTGAACGCCGAGGGCATCGCGCGCTCACACCCGCCTTTCGCTTGGACAAGACAGACGAGGGGCTGGCATTTCACGCTGAAACAATTGTACAGGCGCTCAACGATGCGGGACACGATCCGGCAGACGTGGTGTGTGTCGCGCACTCTGCGGCAGGGATGTATCTTCCGCTGGTGGTCGAGCGTTGGCGACCGCGCCGGATGGTGTTTTTGGCGGCGCTCGTTCCGCGTCCGGGTCTCAGCGTCCGAGAACAGTTTCAGTCCGACCCCACGATGTTCAATCCCGCGTGGGTCGGGCAAAACCCGAATGATGATAATGTCGCCCTTGAGTTTGTCTTTCACGATTGCCCGCCGGAGCGCCTCGAATGGGCGATGTCAACGCGTGTCTTTTTCTATGCGAAACGGGCAATGGGCGAACCGTGTCCGCTCACGGCGTGGCCGCAAGTGCCAGCCAGTTATATCGTCTGCACTGAAGACCGCACCATCACACCCGCGTGGCAGCGCAAGGCCGCGCGCGAGTGGTTAGGTGTAGAGCCAATCGAAATCCCAGGCGGGCATTGCCCAAATGTCAGCCGACCGGAACTGCTGGCAGACATCCTGGACAAACTTTCGATGGAAGGTTGAACGATGCAACCACTCACACCGGAACAACGCGAACTCATATCATCGCTCGCTGAGACGCTTGGTGCGATCAGCGGAATCAAGGCCGTTGTACTGGGCGGTGCGCGTAATGTGAGAGCGACTCAGCCTGTCACTGCCGGCATTGGCAGGTTGACAACCTGCCCAACGGGCGGCATCTCGCTAATCCAGTTCCATCCATCTTATATTCATCCAAGACGTCACTGTGCCAGGGCGTATACTGACTGTCAGCGTTTTTCAGGCTGGGAGAAAAGAGATGAAAGATTGGCTTACACAATTGAGATTTACTCCGCGCTATTTGGTCACAACGCTTATGCTGGCGATGTTGTTGTGTGCAGTGGCTCGCGCGGCTAAGCCGATTGTTTACACCATCAAATTCCCCGCGCCGGAAATACACATTGCCGAAGTGGAGGCCGTCTTTCCCACCAGTAAACACGCCACCATCGAATTGATGATGCCCGTCTGGTCGCCCGGTTTTTATCGCGTCGAAGAGTATGCCAGCCGCGTGCAAAACTTTTCTGCGCGCACTGCCGACGGTCAATCGCTCACGGTCGAACAGCCGCAAAAGAATCGCTGGCGTATCACGACGAACGGCGCAATGCGCGTGATCGTGAGGTACAAACTGCTTTGCACCGGGCGCTCGGTCACGACCAATTGGGTCGGCGAAGATTTGCTGGTGCTGAACGGCGCGGCGGCGTTTATCACATTGGCAGATAAACAACGTCGCCCGCATGAAATCAGGCTGGAATTGGCTTCGCAGTGGAAACGCGCGGCGAGCGGGCTTGACGCCGCACCCGACGGCAATCCGAATCATTTGCTGGCCGCTGATTACGACACGCTCGTGGATGCGCCGATTGTCGCGGGCGATTTGTCCGTCCGCGAGTTCACTGTGGCGGGCAGCAAACATCAGCTTGTGGACGCAGGCGATTACAAAAAATGGGATGGCCAACGCGGCGCGCAAGACCTCGAAAAAATCGTGCGCGCGACCAGCGCGTATTGGGGTGGACTGCCTTTCAAACGCTACGTTTTTCTGAACGTCTTTCGGCAGGGCGGCGGCGGTTTGGAGCACAGCAATTCCACCTTGCTGACAAGTTCGCCGAATATGACGACGCCGACGTTGCGCTGGCTTTCATTCGTCAGTCACGAATACTTTCACGCCTTCAACGTCAAACGGCTGCGCCCGGTTGAGTTGGGGCCGTTCGATTACGAGCGTCCGCCGAGCACAAGCAGTTTGTGGATTGCGGAGGGGCTAACGACATACGGCGCGGATTTGGTTATCGCGCGGGCAGGCTTATGCAACACGCAAGACTTTCTGTCGTTGCTTTCGTCGAACATCACGTCGCTGCAAAACTCGCCTGGACGGCTCAAACAAACGCTCGCACAGGCTTCGCTGGACGTGTGGAATTCCGGCACGTCGGGCGTAGGGCGCGACACGCAGAATCTGGTGAGCTATTACGTCAAAGGCCCGGTCGTGGGCTTCCTGCTGGACGCGACGATCCAACGCGCAACGAATGGCAGGAAAAGTCTGGATGACGTGATGCGGCTCGCACTCAAACGCTACGGCGGCGCGCGTGGTTTCACGCCGGAACAGTTTCGCAAAACCGCCGAAGACGTGGCCGGAGTTGACCTCAAAGAAACGTTCAGAAAATGGCTCGCTTCCACCGAAGAACTGGATTACACCGAAGCGCTCGACTGGTTCGGGCTGCGCTTTGCCGAAGCGGAGCAACCCGCCAAAGCCTGGCAACTCGCGGTGCGTGCGGATGCTTCGCCGCAACAAAAGAGCCGCTTGCAAAAATGGCTGGGACAGCCTGCGCATTGAGAGGTAACAATGATGATTCGCAAACATCGAAGATTAGCGCTGTGCATAAGTACCCTGCCGCTGCTGATGTTCCTGACTTTTGGCACCAAAGCCAGACTGATACAGCAACCAACGCAAGCAGCGGCGCTTTCGCAACAAGCCTACAGAATCTTGCAACAAAACTGCTTCGGCTGTCACGGCGCGGCGCGCACGTCAGAGCTTGATCTACGCACGGCAGAAGGCATCCTTGCGGGCGGTGAAAATGGCAAAGTGATTGTCCCCGGCGATGCGCAAGCAAGCCGTTTGTTTCAATTCATCACGCAGCAGGAAAAGCCAACGATGCCGCCGGGCAAGAAGTTGAGCGATGCCGACATCGAAGCGTTACGGCGTTGGATTGCCGCAGGCGCGCCGTTCGACGGCTTTGCGCCGATGGTGGCGGAAACAGCCAAAACAGAAAAGTTGCCGGAACGCCCGTTCACCGCAGCGGAACGCGGCTTCTGGGCATTTCAAGCACCAAAGCAAATCACACCACCGCGCGCCGCGCTTGCCAGTTGGAATCGCAATCCGCCGAATCCTATTGATGCGTTTCTGTTCGCCGCGATGAAAGCGAAAGGCGTGCAGCCTTCGCCACGCGCAGATCGCCGCACATTGATTCGCCGCGCGTACCTTGATTTGACGGGCTTGCCGCCTGCGCCGGAAGAAGTAGAAGCGTTTGTGAATGATAAAGCGGCATCAGACGAAGCCGCTTACGAAAAGCTGATTGACCGTTTGCTTGCCAGTCCGCATTACGGCGAACGTTGGGCGCGCCATTGGCTTGATCTGGTGCGCTATGCTGATTCGGGCGGGTTTGAGTTTGATGTGGATCGGCCTGACGGCTGGCGCTATCGCGATTACGTCGTCAAGGCGTTCAATAACGACAAGCCTTACGATCAATTTATTCGTGAACAGTTGGCGGGCGATGAATATGCACTGGATTCAGATGACGCGATGATTGCGACAGGTTTCCTGCGGCTCGGTCCCGAAGGCGGAGGCGGTGGCGAACGCGGACGGCAGGATGCGCTGGACGATGTGATTACGACGAGTTCGCTGACCTTTATGGGGCTGACGGTGGGCTGTGCGCGCTGCCACGATCACAAGTTCGATCCGATTCGGCAAACGGATTTCTATCGCATTCAAGCGGTGTTCGCGCCGACGCGTCCGGTTAATCATCCGCTGGTTGCAGCCGATGTCGTCGCCGCGCATCGCGCGGAAACGCAGCGCATCGAAGCGCAGCAACGACCGCTCAAGAAAGCCAAAGCCGAGCTTGAAGCGCCGTACTTAAAAATTCTTGTCGAAGAGTTTGTCAGCCGCTTGCCCGACTACATGCAAACTGCCTGGCGCACGCCGGATGACAAGCGCACACCGGGGCAGCGGCTTAATGTGCAACAAATTAAAAAGACGCTCGAAGATGATTCGCTCGCACAGAAACTGACCGAGAAAGACATCGTCGCGCGGATGTCGGCGGTAGATAAACAAAAGCAGCAAGATTTAGTCGCGCAAATCAAAACGCTCGACAAACAAAAGCCGAAGCCATACGCAACCGCGCGCGCCATTGGTGAAGGTGGGCCAAATCCTGCGCCAACGTATTTCCTGCATCGTGGCAACTTCGATTCTAAAGGCCCCGCAATGACGCCGGGCGTGTTGTCAATCGTGGGCGACTATGAATTCCCGGTGCCACCTGCCAATGCGAAATCAAGTTGGCGGCGGCGCGGCTTGGCCGAATGGCTGACGAACAAACAGAATCCGTTGACTGCGCGCGTAATGGTCAATCGGCTCTGGCAGCATCATTTTGGCGAAGGCATCGTGCGCACGCCCAGCAACTTCGGCAAGATGGGCGAATTACCTTCGCATCCTGAATTGCTGGATTGGCTGGCACTTGAATTTATGAATGCGGATTTCGGAATGCGGAATGCGGAATCCAAAACCAATCCGCAATCGAAAGGCTGGAGCGTGAAGCAGATGCACCGCCTGATGATGACTTCGCAGGCTTATCAAATGGCGAGCAACGACATTGCCGCCAACGTGGTGCTTGATCCTGAGAACCGGTTGTTCTGGCGGATGCCGCGCGTGCGGCTCGAAGCTGAAATCATCCGTGATTCGATCTTGGCGGTGGCAGGCAATTTGGATCGCACGTTGGGCGGCCCGTGCATTTATCCGTACATTGATCCGAAGCTGTTTCAATCGAGCACGAAACGCACGTGGCCGGGCAAGCCGGATGACGATCCGGCGACGTGGCGGCGCAGTTTGTACGTGTATTCCAAGCGCAGCATTCGCTATCCGTTGTTCGAGACGTTCGATCAACCGAACCTCATCAATTCGTGCGAACGCCGCAACCGCTCCACCATTGCGCCGCAAGCCTTGCTGCTGATGAATAACAGCTTTGTGTTGGTCGAAGCGCGGAAGTTTGCCGAACGCTTGCGCACGGAAGCGGGTGCGGATGTGCAACGCCAAGTCGAGCGCGCCTATCAATTGGCATTGGGCCGTGCGCCGAGCGAGTTTGAGCGCACGAAGTCCATCGCATTTATGCAAGGCAATCCGAATGGGTTGGCGGAATTTTGTCAGGCGTTATTCAACCTGAATGAGTTTGTATACTGGCAGTGAGCCGATGCGACTGAGAGGAGAGGAGAGAACGCGGAACACACGGAAATAACGGAAGACACAGAAAGATTCTTACGACTAGATTTTTCCGCTATTTCCGTTATTTCCGTGTGTTCCGCGTTCTCTCCTAAGGCACAAATATGAATCCGATTTGTTTTTCACGCAGAGAACTTTTATCTAAACTCGGCGGCGGCATCGCGGGCGTAGCCTTTGCCGATTTGCTCAATCGCAACGGCCTGTTGGCACAGACGCCTGCGCAATCCAAGTCGCCGCTTGCGCCGAAAGCCCCGCATTTTCCCACCAAAGTCAAAGCGGTCATCTCCATCTTTTGTTACGGCGGTGTCAGTCAGGTGGATACCTTCGATCCCAAACCGATGCTGCTCAAGCGACAAGGCGAAACGATGACGGGCGTGGGCGAAGTGCGCGCGTCAATGGGAACGCCGGGTGGCATAATGCCGTCGCCGTGGCAGTTCAAAAAGCACGGGCAATGCGGGATGGAGATTTCCGAACTGTTTCCGCACGTCGCCGAACACGCCGATGATCTCGCGTTGATTCGTTCGATGACGGCGCTCAGCCCGGCGCACGGGCCTGCGCTCTTTCAAATGAACACGGGCAGCATTCTGGCCGGACATCCCAGCGTGGGCAGTTGGGTGACGTATGGCCTCGGCAGCGAGAATGAAAACCTGCCGGGCTTTATCGTCTTCACCGATCATCGCGGTGGGCCGATCAATGGCGCACCGAATTGGGGCAACGGTTACATGCCTGCGGCGTATCAAGGCACGCCGTTTCGTGACAGCGGCGATCCGATTGTGGACTTGCATCCGCCGCAAGGACGCACGCCGGAGCAACAACAAAAATGGCTGCGGCTCTTGCGCGAACTCAACGAAAAGCATCTTGATCACAATCCGGCAGACAGTGAATTGTCAGCGCGCATTCATTCGTATGAACTCGCCTTTCGCATGCAGACGCACGCGACCGATGCGATTGACATCAGCAAGGAATCCGCCGCGACGCAAAAGCTTTATGGCGTAGGCGAGCAGCCGACCGATTATTTCGGCAAACAAGCATTGATGGCGCGGCGCCTGGTCGAACGGGGGCGTGCGCTTCGTGCAAATCTTTTCGGGTGGCGGCAACTTCGAGCCGAGTTGGGACGCGCATTGGGATTTGAAAGGCAATCACGGTTTGCATTGCGCCGAGACGGACAAGCCGATTGCAGGCTTGATCAAAGACCTCAAAAGTCGCGGCCTGTTCGATTCGACGCTGATTATTTGGCACGGCGAATTTGGACGTTTACCGATTTCAGAACGGATGGACGGGCGCGATCATAATGCGCTAGGGTTCAGCGTGTGGCTCGCAGGCGGCGGCGTCAAAGGCGGCACGGTTGTCGGCGCGACCGATGATTACGGCTATCGCGCGATTGAAAACAAAAAGACGATTTACGAATTGCACGCGACGATTTTGCATTTGCTCGGCCTCGACTATGAACGGCTGACGTATCGGTTCAATGGCCGCGATATGCGTTTGACCGATGTTCACGGGCGCGTCATCAACGAAGTGCTAGCCTAATGGCTGTCGTTATCCGGCTTTCATTCACTAACCCGATTCAACCATTCCTAAGCCGATACAAGACCCTTGCGCCGGTAAATGATTTATTAACCACGCTACTCATTGAACTTCTAACTGAAAACGAAACGTGGCGTTATCCAAAAATTGAGCTTACCGAATCGAAGCCACACCAAAGCGGTTTTGCTGGGATCCATTAACGATAACGGGCTGTAACGATACAGCTCTGACGCGCAACATATCTAATCGGGGTGTTCTTGCCCCACTTCGGATGGAGGTTTGGTTATGAAACCGCACGCGAAATCATCACAGACAGCTTTCATTTTGCTCAGAACCGTTGGGTTGCTGGCCATCTTGCTTTTGACTTCTTTCAACGCGCAGGCGCAGTTGCGCATTGTGGGGGCGATTTCTGGCACGGTGCAGGACCCGACCGGCGCGGTCGTCCCCAATGCCAAAGTGACACTGCGTGACGAAAAGACTGGCATCAGCCGCAATGTGACTTCGACCGAACGCGGGACATTTCTCTTTCCTGATTTGGCGGTGGGCACGTATGAGGTCAGCGTGGCGGCAGACGGCTTTCAAAAATCGGTCGTCCCCAACATCGGCGTTTCAACCAGCCAAACGACCGACGTGCGCGTCAATTTGACGGTGGGCGCGGCTTCGGAGACTGTAACCATCGAAGGGGGCGGCTTCCAGGGCCTGGAAACCTCTTCGCAATTGGTGGCTAGTTCCATCAACAACGATACGATTACCAAGTTACCCGTCGCCAGTCGCAGCAATGTGTTGGCACTGGCCCGGCTGGCGCCTGGCATCTCGCCGGCTATCGGCGGTGGCAATTCGGGACGCTTCAACAATCTGTCGGGGGGCGCGGTCAACGTCACAGTGGACGGCATCAACGACGCCTCCAATGGTTTTAAGAGCGGCGGCACTGTCTTCTTTGCCACGGTGCCGGTGCGCTTGGGCGCGGTCGAAGAAGTCACGGTCGAAACGGGTGGCCTCGGTGCTGATTCGGGCGCGCAGAGCGGCGCGAATATCAAATTCACCACGCGACGCGGCGGCAGCCGCTACCACGGCAGCGCTTTTTATGAACCGCGCAGCGAGCAGTTCAACGCCAATAGCTGGACGCGCAATGCGCAGGGGTTGCCGCGCGTTTACAACCGTAATCACGATTACGGCGGCAATTTCGGCGGGCCGTTGGTGCCCTTTGGCCGACTGAAAGAGAAGCTCTTCTTCTTTGCCAATTTCGAGCGCAACTATGCGCCGATCACCACCGCCCGCACGGTCACCGTGCTGACGCCGGACGCCCAGAAAGGCAATTACACTTACGTTGTCAGCGGCACGACCAACCAATTGCGCACAGTCAATGTGCTGGATTTGGCCGCCGCGCGCGGATTGCGCACGACGCTTGATCCGGTCGCGCAATCCATTCTCAACATCAACAATCAGATTCCGAAATATGCGAACGCGATTGCGGATACTGACCTCAATCGTGACACCTACACTTGGAACGCCGAGAATAACAATTACGCCTATTTTCCCGCCACACGCCTGGATTACTTCGTCACGCCCAAACAGCAAGTGACCTTTACCTGGAATTACCGGCATAACTGGCAGGCGGGCGAACGTCGCTTGCCCATTCCGGATATTCAAAGAACCAACCCGTTTCGCCTGGGTTACTTTGTTTACGCCGGGGCGCTGCAATCCACGTTTACGCCGCAAACCTTCAACGAATTCCGCTATGGCGTGCAGCACAGCGGCGACACCAATGCGCGCGACGAATACGGGCCGTATTACACCTTCAGCAATAAACCGTTGCGCATCGGCGCGACGCTGCCCTTTGGCCCCACCGTCCCGTTTATTGACCAGGGGAATACGACGGGCCGCCATTTCATCACCACGATGTATGACACCATGACGATGAATCGCGGCCAGCACACGATCACCGTGGGCGGCAGTTATCGCAAGACCACCTGGAATGACGTGGCCGTGATTTATCAGGTGCCGACATACGCCACCGGCACACCCAGTGGCGATCCGTTGGGGGTAGCCAATGCCTATACGACGACGACCCTGCCGGGCATCAACAACACCGAGTTGGCGAATCCGTTGGCGCTTTACAACCTGCTGACTGGGCGTGTGGCCTCGTCCAGCTTCACACGCGTCGTCAACCCCGAAACGCTGCAATACGACGGCAAGCAAGAGCAGAATTACACCTGGACGAATTCGGCGATGGGCGGTTTTTATGGGCAGGATCGCTGGCGCATCCGGCCCAGCCTGACCTTGAATTACGGCTTGCGGTGGGAGATTCAAGGCCCGATGAAAGACGGCAAAGGCATTGTGGCGGTGCCCGATTTGGCGAGCGTTTACGGGCCTTCGACCAAGCTCTTTACGCCGGGCGCGCTCAGCGGCAACAACAATCCGACGTTGGAAGCGGGCCGCCTGGCTTTCAAAACGGATTGGAAGAATTTCGCGCCGAACCTCGGCTTTGCCTGGAACCCCAACAAGACCGAGGGACTATTGGGCAAACTCTTCGGCGGCCAGAAAACCGTCTTACGTGGTTCCTATTCGATGATCGTTTATGACGAAGGCACGCAGTTCTTCGCGCAAAACCTGGGCACGAATGCGGGCAAGACCATCGCGGCTACGCAATTGATTCCGGGCACGCCGGGCGCTACCAATCTGCCTGCGTTTTATACGCTCAACGACATCGTCAACAATCCGCTGACCGTCAATGCGTTCGCCTTCGCGACGACCGAATACAAGAAGACCATCAATCAGGCCGATCAAACCTTCGCGCGCACGATTAGCGGCATTGATCCCAATCTGCGCGCGCCTTACACGGTCAATTGGTCGTTCGGCATCCAGCGCGAATTGTGGAAGAACAACGTGCTGGAGATTCGCTACGTCGGCAATCAATCCAAACTGGCCTGGCGCACCAGCAATCTGAATGAGGTGAACATCTTTGAGAACGGCTTCTTGAATGAGTTCAAGAATGCGCAGAAGAATCTGCAAATCAATCAAGCGGCGGGCGTCGCCAGTTTCCAAAACCTGAACCGCGCGGGCCAGGTGGCGCTGCCGATTTTCGACGCGGCCTTTGGCGCGCGGGGCGGCTTGGCGGCGATTGCCGCAGCGTCCGGCTATACCTCGACGGCCTTCATCACCAATTTGCAAAACGGCGAAGCGGGCGCGCTGGCGAACACGTTGGCGACGAGTCAAAATTATGTTTGCCGCATGTTCGGCAGCAGCTTCAGCCCCTGCGCGCGCGTGTTGCCGACGGCGAACACGCCAGGGCCTTATCCGATCAATTTCTTCCTGCTCAATCCCTTCGTCGCCGGACGCCTGAATTATGTGGATAACGGCGGCTGGCACAATTACAACGGTTTGCAGATTCAGTTCAAGCAACGGTTCGGGCAAAGCCTGAACTGGGCGACGAATTACACGTTCAGCAAGAGCCTGACCAACCTGGCTGCTGACAGTGCGAATCAGGGCCTCGATTACGTCACTTTGCGCGATCCCGGCCTGAGCCGCCGCTTGTCGCAATTCGATTTGCGCCACGTGATTCAAACCTACGGCACTTACGATTTGCCGATTGGTCGCGGACGCCTGATTCCGCTCAACAATCGCTTGCTTGATACGCTCGTCGGCGGTTGGACGTTAGGCTCGGTCTTCGTCTTCAATACTGGCGCGCCCATTCAGTTGAGTGGTGGCACATTCCAGACCGTCAATCAAAATGGCGGGGCATCACCTAGCGCTATGTTAAATGGTGTCCGGCTCGCCCCCGGCGTCACGCTGGAGCAGATTCAAAAGCTGTTCAACGCCGAACGCACCCGCTTGACGGGCCGCGCGGGCACAACGGATTTGCAACGGCTCGCAGTTGACGCCAGCCTGATCGGCCCTGATGGCCGTGCCAATCCGCAATACCTGCTGCCGAACACCACGCCCGGCGAATTCGGGCAGTTGCTGTTCCTGCGCGACAAGAACACCTTCCAATGGGACGCCTCGATCACGAAGACCTTCAAGATTGTCGAGAAGGTGCGCTTCGAATTGTTCGGCGGCCTCAACAACGTGCTGAATCATCCGCGTTGGGGCTTCCCCGACACGAACGTGTTCAGCACGACCTTCGGCGTTGTGGGCGCGCCGGGCGGCAACCGCTCGATCAATTTGCGCGGTACGCTCAGTTTCTAGCTTTGGTAACCCTGGGTACGCAGCGCTTCCAGCGTGCAGTTTCGGCGGCAGACGCCTTCCTGCCGGAAGGAAAAGGTCAATTGCCGAGACTGCACGCTGGAAGCGCTGCGTACCCAGATTTGTTTGGAGTCTGCATGATACGCATCGCAAAGTTCATCAGCGCCGCGCTGCTCATCACGGCTCTTGCCCAAGCCCAACAAATCAGAAACGCCGTCCCCGATGTCGCGCGTCCGTTACCGCTGTCAGCCGTGCGCTTGACCGGCGGGCCGCTCAAAGTGGCGCAGGATTTGGATGCCGACTATCTGTTGAAACTCGAACCGGATCGGATGCTGGCGTTTTATCGCAAACGCGCGGGCTTGCAAGCCAAAGCCGAACCCTATGGCGGTTGGGACGGCGATGGCCGCAATCTGACGGGCCACATTGCCGGGCATTACCTTTCTGGCGTGAGCATGATGTACGCCGCGACGGGCGATGCGCGCTTCAAAGAGCGCGTTGAATATCTAGTCCGTGAAATGAAAGAAGTGCAGGACAAGCACGGCGACGGCTATCTGGGTGCGCTGGCGAACGGCAAGGAGCAGTTCATCGAAGTCTCGAAAGGCAATATCCGCTCGGCGGGGTTTGATCTGAATGGCCTGTGGTCGCCCTGGTACGTCTTGCATAAAACCTACGCCGGCTTGCGCGACGCCTATCGTTACGCGGGCAATCGCACGGCGCTCGATCTGGAAATCAAATTCGCCGCCTGGGCCGAAAGCATCGTCGGCAAGCTGGATGACGCCCAATTGCAGAAGATGCTCAACACCGAATTCGGCGGCATGCCCGAAGTGCTGGCTGACTTGTATGTCGACACCGGCGACAAGCGCTGGCTCGATCTTTCGCATCGCTTCGATCATCGCGCCGTGCTTGACCCGCTGGCGCGCAAAGAAGACATCCTGAACGGGCTGCACGGCAATACGCAGGTGCCGAAGATTCAAGGCTCGCTGATGCGCTACGCCTACACGGGCGATAAGCGCGACGGCGACGCGGCGCAGTTCTTTTGGGAAGCCGTCGCCAAGCATCACAGCTTCGCCACCGGCGGCCACGGCAAGGATGAATACTTCGGCCCGCCGGACGTGTTGAGCGACCGTATTGACGGGCGCACGGCGGAAACCTGCAACGTCTACAACATGATCAAAATGTCGCGGAAGCTCTTCGCTCTGCATCCCGACAACCAATACGCCGAATTCCACGAACGCGCGCTCTTCAATCACATTCTCGGTTCGATAGACAATCAGGACGGGCGGACGTGTTATATGGTGCCGGTCGGACGCGGCGTGCAACACGAATACGCCGACATGTTCCGCAGCTTCACCTGCTGTGTCGGTTCCGGCATGGAAAGCCACGCGCTGCACGGCGACGGCTTGTACTACGAATCGGGTGACAAGCTGTGGGTCAACCTTTACGCGCCCTCGACGGCGAAGTGGGAAGCGGCGGGCGTTGACCTGACGATGGACACGGCCTTTCCCGAAGGCGAGGCGGCCACGCTGAAACTGACGCTCAAAGCGCCTAAACAATTCACGCTCGCCTTGCGCCGACCGTCGTGGGCAGATGCGGGCTTCGCCGTCAAGCTCAACGGCCAACCCGTCAAGCAACTCGCCCAGCCGGGCGCGTATGTCGAACTCAAACGCAACTGGAAGAGTGGCGACACGGTGGCGCTGACGTTGCCGAAAAAGCTGCGCCTGGAACCGTTGCCAGATAACCCGCACGTGACGGCGATTATGTGGGGGCCGCTGGTGCTGGCCGGTGATCTAGGCCCCGAACGCGCGCGTGGCCGTGGCCCGCAAGCCGCTGGTGCAACGCAACCGCTCAGCATTCCCTCGTTGGTTGCCGCTGACCGTCAATTAAACGATTGGATCAAAGCCGTCGCCGATAAACCGGGCGATTTCCGCACCACTGGCGTCGGGCGCGAACAGGATGTCGAACTCGTGCCGTTTTATCGCCTGCATCGGCGCACCTATTCCATCTATTTCGATCTGTTCACGCCTGCCGAATGGGAAAAGAAGGCCGCCGACTTGCTCGCCGCCCGCGAACGCCAACGGAAGCTGGAAGCGGCGACACTGGGCTTCGTGCAACCCGGCGAAATGCAACCCGAACGCGACTTCAACCAACAGGGCGAAGAAACCCAACCCGTGCGCACCGCTGGCCGCGCCGGTCGCAGCGCCAAGAAATGGTTCTCCTTCGATCTGCCGGTTGAGCCGGCGCATCCGTTGAAACTGATTGCCACCTACCACGGCGAAGAGCGCGCCACGCGCACCTTCGAGATTTTGGTGGACGGCACGCGCATTGGCGAACAACGCATCGAACGCCATCGCCCCGGCAGCCCGACCAAGAGCTTTTTCGATGTTGAGTATGCTGTCCCGGCTGAGTTGGTGAAGGACAAACAAAAAGTCACGGTGCGCTTTCAGGCGATGGGGGGGAATGAAACGGCGGGGGTGTTTGGCGTCCGGCTGGTGCGCGCGGATTAGCAGCGCTGAGTTGCTTAGACAGGCTTTTTCCAGCCGAGACGAAGTGGTGATTCGAATCTATGACCCGTGACAAACGAGTTGCTGATTTCGACAATCTCTATACGGCTGATTTCGAAGCGAGCGGCCAGCCGCGCAATTGTTCAACACGCTATTGGCTGCGCAGCCCGCGAGCTATTGCAGCGGCGGCGGGACAGCGTTTTCAGTTGTCACTCCCTGACACAGCGAACGGAAAATGCTCTCGGCTTCTCGCCACCGCTTTGACGATGGAGAGCTTGCCCGCCTTTACCAAAGTTGTAGTACCAGCCACTGGCCGGATCAATCTCTGATGCCGTCCAGTAGAATCCGTGGGCTTCCAATCGTGCATACTGGCCGTCAGCGGAGCGGCCACCGCCGAGCAAGGCCTTGAATCCCGCGCTGCCTCCGGCCAAGAGCGCCTGGTACGCTGCTTTACCCTTGTCCTCCGAATCCTCGCTCACGCCACCGTAGGGCTTCGCCATCTGCCGCCATTCGTCGTCCGTCGGCAATCGCCAGCCATCACCCAATGCTTGACATCCGCGCCGCGCCGACTCCCACGTGTACAAACGGCCATACTGACGGCAATTCGGCTCCGCATCTTCGTAGCAGTAGGACGGGACAGTCTTGACGTTCAGATTGTCTGTCGTCCACTGTTTGCCGTCCGCCATCCGCTTGGCGGACGGTAGCGTGCCGGACGCTTGTGGGGCTTGCGCTGAAAAGCGCTCCAAGGACGCGTTCATAGATGCGAACGCAATACTCAGCGCGATTGATACGGCACAAACTCGAATCAGCCTGGTTTTGCGATTAACGCTAATCATAAATAAGCCCCACCGCGTGCTGAACCATTCTACACACGGCGTTGGTCTGAAACATCACTAGCAAAAACTGCTTTCACGGCAAGCAACATGGGCTTCCGCTTGCTTCCACATCACCGCCTTAGTGAGCCGTCTTCAATTCAAGCCACGTCGTGCCTTGCTTGAGCGGAATCGTAAACGCCGCGCGCTCCTGGTTGAATTCCTGGTGCAGTTGATAGCTGCCGCTCCCAGCAACCTGCGCAGGCTGTTCGATGCGCAAGCGGGCTTGTGGCGTTTCCGGCGTTGCGTTTGCCAAGCCCACCCGCACCGCACCTGTTTTCGCATTCACCTCGATGGCTTCAAACTGTCCCGCATCCAGCGTCAGCCACAGTCCGCGCGGCGCAATGAATACGCGCATCCGGAACGAATCGAGCGGCTGCACTTTCACCCAATCGCCCGCGTGTTTGACGTTGCCGCCGAAAGCCTGCCAGCCGAATTCGGGATGGTTGATCAAATACGTTGCTGTGTTGAGCGCGTGGCCGAAGAAGTTCGGGCCGTAATCGCCGCTGTAGGCATCCCACTTGAGCGTGGAGGGGAAAGAATGAAAGGCGACCGACGCAAAACCTTCGCGGTCAATGTTCGTGAGCGCGCCCAGCGTGCCGCCGTAGCCGATGCGCAACAGATAATCGTCTTCGGGATGTTCGCGGTAATGCGACAGCACCGGAATCGCGTTCAGGCCGGAACCGTAATGATGCAACTGCCGCTCGATGCGCCTCAGCTTGCCGCCGTAGAGGAAATCCCAATACCGGCGGGCGTTCCCGTTGTAGCCCCAATGCGGCACGGTCGGCATATAGCCGATGATGGAATTGAGCGAAACCAGCGCCTTGTCGTCGTAGCCGAAATAATCGCACCACGCATACACCTCTTCCTGCCCCGTCGAATCCCACGCCATCTCACTGCCGAATGGGTAGGCTTCTTTGCGCCAACGTTCGGTGCGCTCTTTCATCAGCGCTTCCACCTCGGCGGCTTTTTCCGTCCAGCCCTCGCGCTTCAGGTCTTGCAGCACCATTAAGAAAATGTCGCCTTCCATCAAACCGAGCTCGACATAACCGACGCGGCGGCGATTGCGATTGTCGGCGTTGCGGCTGAAGGTGAATTTGGTCGTCTGATACGCCTGTTCCAAATACCAATCCCACGGATGATTGCTGACGAGACCAGTGTGATTGCGCGCGATGCGATACATTGACCAATACGCCGCGACGACATGCGGATAGTTGTAGCCGCGTCCGATGGATTCGGCATCGGCTTTCTTCCAGCTTGTCCACGTCGTCCAATTCAGCGCTGGGTCATATTGAAAGCCCGGCACATCAGCAGGCGAGTAATAAAGCATGCTCTTGCGCACGCCGTATTTGTTCGGGCCGTCTTTGTATTGCAAGCCGCCCCACAGCACGTTGTCTATGAACTGTTCGTACTTGGCCAATTCGTCGCGTTTGGGTTGGCCGAATTGTTTCATCGCGGCGGCCAGCCACGAACCGGAACCGCCTTCATCGCCCAAGCCCGCAATCCAGACGCGGCTGTCTTGCGACACGATCTTGTCGGCTTCGCGGTCGTAGCTCATCACGGAAGGGCTACGGCGAAAGGGATCATTCGGGTCTACGAACCATTGCTTCGTCATCAGGAAGTTGCCCATGTCGGCGACGGCTTGCGCGGCGGGTTTGATGACGTAGTAGCTAATGGATTGTTGATTGCCGTCGGCGTATTTGACCAGCAACCGTGCGCGTCCCCACGCATTGCCGCGCAGTGTATAAGCGCGCCAGCCTTGCTTGGTCGGCTTGTCTTCACGAATCGTGATGGCGTTCGCGGGTTCGGCGGCGATGCTCGCAACTTTGCTTTTGGCATTCAGAAAAAGTTTGCCTTCGATGCCTTGCGGCAGCACGTAGCCGGGAATGCCTACGGCAACGGGGCGATTGTTGGCGGCGAGTGTTGATTCGATGTTGCGGATTTCATTCGAGACAAGAAAGCGCAGGCCATACGTGCGGCTCGCGTTCGGCGCAAGCGTCGCGCTGGTCGGCGCGTTCCATTGCTCGACACCTTTCCATTCGGTTTCGGCGTAAGCCTGCGAATGCGCCATCCAGGCAAATGTTCCCTCGAAGGTTTGGGCAGGGCGCGTCGGTTCGTTGAGCAATTGATACGCTTCAAACGGCGTCTTGCCTTCGGGGACTACGACAAGCGCCGGGCCTTTGCCGCTCAGGCGCGTGACCTGCAAATAGCCCGCGTCCTGCCCGATATAAGGATCAGAGAACGAACAGATTTCATGCGCTTGTTGCAGGTTGCGTCCGGTGATGTGGTTGTTGAAGGCCAGCGGAATGCCAAGTGCGCCGAGTTGCAATGGTTCCGAAGTTTTGTTTTTGAGTTCATAGCGCAGCGCGAGGCGGCCATTGTCTACGACCCAACTGCGCGTGATTTGCACGGGGCAATCTTCGGGTAGCGTCGGCGTGAGATCCGCCGCAGCGAGTGTTGCGCCTGAAGCTGCCAACGCATTCACCGGCTTGCGTGTTGCCGTGGTCGAATACTCTTTCCACTCGCCCGCATTGCCTTTGCGCACACGCATCGTCAAATCGCCCAGGTGGTAATGCCCATCGCTCGCACGGCGCTCCAATCGGTCAGCCGGCGTGAAATCAAATCCGTTGCCGCCTTTTGGTTGCAAGGCCGCGATGGTTTGCGAAGCCTTGACCAGCTTGAGCGTGAAATCCGGCGTATCGAATTCCAGATAGCCTTGTTCCAATCCGAGCGTCGGTGTGGGCGTCGGAGTCGGTGTGGGTCTGCCGGGTTGGGCTTGTTGATTTTGCGCTTGCCGGGTGAAAGGAAAGAGCGCCCCTGCCAGTAACAGCGCGCTTGCTATGCCAATGACGTTCAACTTGATTTTGCTCAAGGATGCGGCGCGCAGGGCGGCGGTTTTGACGAAGTGAGAGCGGTTCATAGCGGATTGGTTTCCTCCTTCAAGTGCAGGGAAAACGATGTGTGCGATGCGGCGTACTAAGCTGGTTACAGGTGATAAATCACATCGGTACGATTGATTTCGATGAAATCAAAAACATCAAAGCCTTCGACGATCTGCTCAAGATTGGCGTGAAAGATTGCCAGCAAGTCGGCATTGCGGATGTTGCCGGTTGAAACCAGTAACAGCTTCGGCGGTTCTTGGCGCAGCAAGAACGAGTCAACAAAATCGGAATCTTTCGTGATGACTACGCGCTGCTCTTGGGCGCAGATCAGGTTAATGGTCGAGTCAGGCGTGCGATTGCCCAGCGACAACTCCTTCGTGTGGATCGCATCGTGGCCTGCTTGATGTAGCAAGTAAGCCAACCGTCGCGGCAGATGGGCGTCAACGATGAACTTCATACCAGCACGGGTTCGATGCGCTTGATTTGGCTCAGCCGGGCGGCATACGCCAGCACCGCCAGGATGTCTTCGCGTTCCAGGTCGTCGTAATCATCCAAAATCTCTTCCGTCGTCATGCCAGAGCTAAGTAACTCCAGAATGACTTCCACCGGGTAACGTAAGCCGCGAATAACGGGCTTGCCGTGGCAGATTTCAGGGTCAGTTGTAATGCGGTTTAGTAGTTCCATATTGCACCTCGATTATAAACGGCAATCGCGGGCTGGCGAATCCATTCCTGCAACCGCCGCAGGCTTTCGTCGCGGCGCTTTTCGATCTGCGCCCAGATGGGTTGCAACTCGGCGTCATCGGCGCGCGGGAAGGATGAAGTGGTGAAGGCGGCGGCGCTCAGGGCGCGGTTCATATTTGTTCCCTCAATGCTTGGAGCAATTGGAATCAGTACAACAGCAAATGTTATTACCCATCCAGAAACATTTGTAGTGGTATGCATTTCTTGAATTCAGCACGGTCTGAGTTGATTATGTGCTGGCGGATAGCAGTTCCTTGTTTGTTAAGAATGTCGTGTCCTTGCGTCAGAAAATGGCGAATAAACCCCTTTTCCGCAATGTCCAAAGCTTTCGCAATTTTTTGCCCTCTTTTCAATTGTACTTCGGCACAGATCAGAATGCGTGCGCCTCTCGGAGCGTTCTCAATCGCCTTCATCAAGCGGGCATTGTTCAACTGCTGTTTGATACGTGCGCGTAAGTTCAAAGCCTTCCCGATGTAGAGAATATGAACTGATTGACCATGTCGTCGCGCAAATAAATAAATGCCCGATGTTTCCGGCAATTCTCCCAAGTCCGTGGTGTAAATCAGATTCTCTCTCGACCCATTGTGTAGCGGCCTGAAACGGCGCCAACTGAGGTTCACTTCCATTTTTTGATTATTCCTTTTTGCTATTCCTGGTGCCACCTGTTTCCGCCACGGAAGCAAGTGAGCCGCCCGCGATGTACCACGCGAAGCTGCGGATTTCACGAAAGCGCTGACGACCACCTGAACGGCCTGAAGCCAAGCGTCTCCCGCGTAGCAAGCCAGTAATGACCGCTACCAACAAATTTCGACCAAGCCTGACTCAATGATGGCCGTATCGCGCGTGATGAGCGGCAAGTCTTTGATTTTGGCCGTGGCAATAATCGCCGCATCGAAAATGTCATTGTTGAAACCATAGTTCCTGGCCTCGGCGATAATTTCAGCGTCCAACGGAGCAACTTCAAAACCCGGTTGGGCGAGCAATTCGGCCAACCACGCGCGAAACGGCTGGCCTAAATTGATCTGCCCGGTTCTTTCCAGATTCGATATTTCCCAAAGCGCCACGGCTGGGATGTAGATCAAGGCTTGGCTCTGTGCCGCACTCTCAAACGCTGCCAGCGCGCGTTTTGATAAGTGGCGTTGGCTGGTCGAGTAATAAATCAGCGCGTTGGTGTCGGTCACATACAAAGACATGGCAGGCCTTTCTATTCGGCCAGTTCAGCACGCAGTTGCGCGCCTCTTGCTTCAAGCGTCGCCATCATGGCGGCGCGTTGCTGCTTAGTCATCTCGTCAATCTCACCATTGACAGTCATCGAGCCTGCCAGTTGAAATTGCTCTGTCTTGACCGCCTCGGCGAACAGTCGCCGGATAAGCTGAAGCCGTTCTTGCATGGGCAATAATTGAATCTGCTGATAGATTTGTTGCTGTGCTGTGCTCATAAGCCTCCAATGCAATCAGGTCGTTGTCCTTGCCGGGCAGCGCGATTCTAAATCAGGAGAAACGACAATGGAACACTGGTTGTCGGAGTTGTGCGCCTCTTTCTTCGAGCGCAGCCCGCACAGCGGCACGTTGCCAAAGAATAAGCCCGACAAGTGAGGGCTTACTGTAGCCGCAATCGCAGAATCGTCAGCGAGTGCGCCGGGAAGGTGTAGTTGAATCCATTGTTTTCAACCGTCGCCGTCAGGTTGCGCGTGACGGGGCGAACTTTCTTGTCGTCGCCAAACGTGTGCGTCGCTTTCAAATCGGGATGGTTCAACTCCCACACGCCGACGGCGTTCGTCAATTGGCCTTCCTGATTATCAATGCGCGTCGTCAGGTCTTTGTCCTTGCTGCGATTCAGCACGTTGACGAAGAGCGTTTTCTCAGCCGCGTTGTAGGTCGTCGAAACATCCAGATATTTCAGTGGCGGGCGATTGCCGACTTTATAGGTCGGCGCCGACACCAACACATTGAGCGCTTGATTGCCTTTTTGTTTGGCGAATTCCGCCAGCGGGAAATAGATCGTCTGCAAAAACAGCCCTTGTTTATTGGTCGTAATCGGCGCGATGACGTTGACCATCTGCGCCAGGTTCGCCATCTTGACGACATCGGCGCGGCGGAAAAACGAATTGAAAAACATGCCCATCGCCAGCGCGTCTTCAAAGTGGTAAACCTCTTCCAGCTTCTCGCGGTTGCCCGTGCGATACCAGACGTTCCATTCGTCGTAGGCAATGTAAAACGGGCGCGGATTCGGATTGCCCACTTGCGCCTGTTTGATCAGTCCGGCGGTGACTTCGATGTAATTGTCAAGCGTCTGCGACCAGGCCAGAAACCGCTCAAAATCGTTGTCGCGGTTGTTGATGTAAGTATGCAACGCGATGTAATCCGCCGTGTTCTTGAGCGTGTTGATGACGGTGCGATTCCAGTGAATCCAATCCGCACCGTAATTGCTCGAACCGCTGGCAATCAACTTGATGCTTGAATCGGTCGAGCGCATGGCCTTGGCGGCTTCGAGCGCGAATTTGGAATACTCTTCGGCGCTCTTGTTGCCGAGTTGCCAGGGGCCGTCAATCTCATTGCCGAGCGCCCAGTATTTGACTTTGTATGGCTGCTCGCGCCCATTCTTGCGGCGCTGATCGGCCCAGTACGTATGGCGCGCTTCGTTGCAGTATTCGACCCAGTGCCGCGCGTCATCAATCGTGCCGAGACCCGCGTTGATGCAGATGTATGGCTCGGTGCCGATCGTCTCGCAATACTTCAAAAACTCATCCGTGCCGAAGCGATTGCTTTCCAGATCGTCCCACGCCAAATCTTTGCGCACGGGGCGCTGATCTTTCGGGCCGATGCCGTCTTTCCAGTTATAACCCGAAGCGAAGTTGCCGCCCGGCCAGCGCAAAATCGAAACGTTCAATTGCTTGACGACCTCCATCACGTCTTTGCGATAGCCGTCTTTGTCGGCGAGCGGGCTGCCTTCTTCATAAACGCCGCCGTAAATCATCCGCCCCAGGTGCTCGGCGAAATTGCCGAAGAGCAGCGGGCTTACGTCGCCGATGGTGCGGTCAATGTCTATCTTGATGCGGGCCTGCGGCGCTTGCGCTTTGGCGGCAGGTAAACTGATCGTGACAAAGAGAAGGGCAAACAGGCATAGAGTAAGTAGCGTGCGCATAGTGATCTCCCAGTCAATTGGGCCAACCTGGGTACGTAGCGCTCAGCGTGCAGTCTCGGCATGAGATATTTTCCTTCCGGTAGGAAGGCGTCCGATGCCGAGACCGCACGCTGGAAGCGCTGCGTACCCAGGTTGACCCATCTCACAATTTCACTTCAAGTGGGCGTCCGGCAAAAACAACCTGGTGCGCTGCCTTTTCGCCCGCAAGGCGGATTTCAAGTCTACGTTGTTGCGGCGTTGGCGGCTTCGAGCTATTTGCCAGCCGCAACGAAAGCGTGCGGCGCGCATTGTTCCAGTTGATTTGAATCTTTGTGAACTCGCCGCGCTGGTAATTGAAGGTCGCGCCGTCGTCTTCATACAGCGTGAACACGCCGTCTGCGCCGGGATAAACGACCAGCGTCAACGGGCCATCAACCTTTTCGCTGGTGTATTGCTTGACCGGGTCAAGTGGAAGGATCGCGCCGGCGCGCACATACAGGGGCATCGTCGCCAGATCAACGGCTTTGCTGATTTCGCGTCCGCCCGCGAGTTTTTCTTCCGTCCAGAAGTCGTACCAGTCGCCGCGCGGCAAATAGACGTTGCGTGAAGTCGCGCCTTTTTCGACGACGGGCGCAACCAACACATCGCGTCCCCACAAGTATTCATCGCCGCGCAACACCGCCGTCGCATCGTCGGGATAATGCAGCCAGAGCGCGCGCATCACCGGCAAGCCCGTTTCGTGCGTTTCGCGCACGGCGGAATACAAGTACGGCATCATGCGATAGCGCAATTCCAAATACTTTTTGCAGATTGGCTCGACTTCGGCGTTGTGCAATTCGCTCAAATCGGGATTGGCCGCGCCGCCCGTGTAATTCGAGATTTCGTTATGCCCAAGCTCACCCGTATTCCAGCCCCACGGCAAGCGCAAATGCCACGTCCGCCCGTGCGCGCGAAAGAGCGGGCAGAACGCGCCGAATTGAAACCAGCGCACGTGCAATTCGCCCGTATATTCTTTGGTTGGGACGAAGCCGCCGATGTCTGTGCCCCACCACGGAATGCCTGTCAATCCGGTGTTCACGGCGATGGGGACGTGAACTTTCAAGGTTTCCCATGTCGAATAGACATCGCCTGACCAGAGGAATCCGGCGAAGCGTTGCATCCCCGCGTGGCCGTTGCGATGCAGCGCAAACACACGCTGATTCGGACGCAAGGCTTGCGAGCCGTCGTAATACATCCGAATGCGCGCCAGCCGTGATGTCGCATCCAGTCCATCGCCCTGATCCGGCCACCAGCCGTCAATGCCCGCGTCGTAAAGCGTTTTGTGAACAGGCCAGTAACACGCGACCTGACGGTTGTCGGGCCATTTGCCATCGGGCGTGCGACCGCTCGGCAACGGCGCAGCAGTGCAGGCGTCTTTGACCGTGCCAGTTAATTTTCGGCCTTCGATGACGGTGTGCAGCACGACTTTGAAATGCTGGTCGTGTAATTCGTCAATCATCTTTTTCGGCTCAGGGAAGTTCTTCGGATGCCACGTGAATTCGCCGTTGTGTGTGTTCCAACCCGAAGGCGTGAAATCGGTGCCGAGATAGATCAACGCATCGCACGGCAATTTCTTTTCGCGCAGCGTGCGCGCCACCCATTTGATTTCGTCAGGCCCTGCGAGCGTGCGATGCGATTGCAAATAGCCGAACGACCACAGCGGCGGCAATTCGGGCTTGCCTGTCAGCCGCGCGTATTCGGCCAGCACTTGCGCGGGTTCGGTTGCGCCGACGATGAAAACGTCTATCGGCAACGCGCCCAATTCCGTGCCCGCCAACGCGCCGGAGACGCTGCTCTCAGGGCGATCCGGCACGCGCGGCGTGAGCTTGCCTTCTTTGCCAGTCAGGTCAAACGAAACGAGCGGATGCTGAATCAACAGCGCCCAACCGCCCGTGCCGATGAGCCATTGAATCGGCACGCGTCCGCCGTGCGTGCGCAAGCGATAGCCGCCCTGCCCGTTGCGGTTGGTATACGTTTCGCCGCGCCGGTCGAATTGTGGGCCGCCTTCGCCAAAACCGAGCACAGGTTTGTCGCCAATCTGAAACGTCAGCGCACCCGTTTGCACGTCGGGGCGTAACTCTTGCACCAACCGCCCGTCTTTGGCTTCGATGCGGATGGTGAGTGGTTCCGGTGACAGCTTCACACGCAAATCGCCACAGCGCACCGTGCGTTCGCGGGGGAGTGAGGTCAGCCGGGCAACAGGCGCAGGCCAGGTTTGCGGGGCCAGCGAACCGTCTTCGGGCAAGGGCAGTGGTCGGCCATTTTCGAGTGCCGCGATGGTTAGCCGCAGAGTCTGGGCGCTGACCGAAGTGAGCGCGATTTCGACGGCCTTGCCGGCAAGGCGTAAGGCGGCGTCCTGCTCCGGCGCAGGCAGATGAGTGTTCAACAGCGCGCCAGCGCCTGCCGTGCTGAAACGCTTCAATGCTTCCCGGCGCGTGATAGGTTTTTTCATGCGGGTGTCTCCTGACTGTGTGGTTCGCTCGCTGGTTATTGCCCCTGCTGCATAAACTCTTTCAGTTCGCGCCCGGCCTTGGCGATGTGTTCTTCCAATAACCGGCTGGCGGCGGCGGCCTTGCGTTGACGGCACAATTCCAGAATCGTGCGGTGCTCGTCCTTGGCATTGCGGTGGGCCGCGTGCGAGAACAGGATGTGCAGGCGAATATAACGGTCGGCGTTGTTGTTGACCGTTTGAATCAGCGCGAGGGAGCGCCCGCGGTTGGCCGCGGCATAGAGCGCCGAATGAAATTGCCAATGCAAATCGCCCCAGACATCGAAATCCGCTTCATGGTTGAGCGCGTGTTCATAGGCTTGCAACGCCGCTTCGGCGCGGGTCAGGTGGGCAGCGGTCAGATGCGGCACGGCGCGGCGCAGCGTCAGGCTTTCGAGCACAGCGCGAATCTCGAAGAGTTCTTGGATCTCCTCCGCCGAGAGCGCGGTCACCACCGCGCCGCGATGATCTTGAATTTCGATCAAGCCTTCGGCCTCTAATTGGCGCATGGCCTCGCGCAGGGGAATGCGGCTGACGGCGAATTCCTCGGCAATGGCGTGTTGGCGCAACTGCGTGCCCTCGCGCAATTCGCCGCGCAAAATCTTGTTGCGCAAGCGGTCGGCCACGGCAGTGGTGAGCGTCTGGCGGGGTATCGCCTGGCGCGGGGTGAGACTTCCGTTGATTGGTTCACTCATGGTTGTTTCTCGCAGCAATGCTAGTGCTTTTCAAATTAGCTCGGCTTTCACTTCGGTGTATGGAAAAACCGCGCAGCGGACGGTACCGCGCGCGTGAGCAAGCGGAGCCTGGGCGGTTCGGCCAACGGCGTAAACTTGACGCGCCGCTTGCTCACGCGCGCGGTACCGTCCCGGCCGCCGCGCCGCTTGCTCACGCGCGCGGTACCGTCCCGGCCTCACGCGCGCGGTACCGTCCCGGCCGCCGCGCCGCTTGCTCACGCGCGCGGTACCGTCCCGGCCGCCGCGCTCCCGTAAACGCAATTGCAAACCGGTCTAAGAGCGATGACCGGTTGCCATCGTTCGGATTCAGAATCTGCCGATGCTTACACAATCAGTAAAGCAAGCGCCGAGACTGCTGGTCTTGCATCCCCGTAAGCCGGGTTGAACCCGATTAGGGTGGCACGAGACAGCGAATCACACCTCGCGCAGCGATTCGCGATATTGTGAAGGGGCGGCACCGAGGGCGCGTTTGAACGTGCGGGTGAAATGGCTCTGGTCGCAAAATCCCGCCGCCAGTGCGATGTCAACAATTGGGCTGGCCGATGTGGTCAACTCGTGGCAGGCATATTCAATCCGCAGTTTGCGCACATATTCGCCAATCGTGCATTGATAGGTTTTGCGGAACGTCTGGGCCAAGTAAACCGGATGCACGCCGACGTGCTGGGCGAGATCGGTGAGCGTGAGGTTTTCGGTGAAGCGCGCTTGCAGGAGTTCTTTGACCTGTTGCAACCAGAGTGGTGAGGCGGTGGGCTGATGCGCGCGGTTGCGCCGTAAGGTTTCGCCCACCAGTTCCATCATCAGCCCTTCGATGATGAGCGGCGAGATGCAATCTTCGTGGGTGAATTCCCGATAGAGTTTGTGCGCCAGCAATTCAAACACGCCGCCGTGAAAGTCGGCAGGCTCGTCGGTCAGCGGCACCTGCTCGCGCATCTTTTTCAGCCAGGCGGGCGCCAGCTCGACAATAAACGACCGCCCGCCCACAGCGTGGAAGCGCTCGGCGTGCACCTCACCCGGTGGATGAAACAAGAGGCTCGAAGACCGGCATTCGCGCGTTTGGCTGCCGTAACTTTCAGTGTATTGCCCCTGCATCACGAAGCAGAACAAGGCTTGTTTGTGCGTGTGTTTCGGGGTCTGGTACCAGGGCGAATAAACGCGCTCCGATAACTCGAAGCATGGGAGCTTACGCAGCCGTAAGGTCTCGCCGTAATACTTTCCGGGTGGTAATTGCGGGGACATAGCAGTTCCTTTCGATTGCCGAATCGCGCGCCGCGCCTGGCGCGGATTGAGGATGACGAAGGGCCTCATCCGCGCCAGGCGAAATGCCTGCTCAATACAATGCCGGCGAGCTTCATTTTCGCTTTGATAAAACGCTTGGATCTGCGGTCAGTGGAAATTGTATACAGTATGCGCGCGGGCAGCGTCAAGAAATGTAACCCGGCTTTGACGTGTTCTTAAGCCGGTACAACCGCCCGCCTAAACGTTCAAGACGGGCGTGCCATCTTCCGCTATCTACAGTCGCAGTCACCGTTCGCACGATTTTCCCATGGCAATAAATTTGGACAGGGCTTAAGCAATATGGAACGCGGGTGCTTTACCCGTCCTGCAAATTACTCGCAAACCCGCTGCGGGTAAAAAAAACTGCCCCACACCTTCAGGTTTTTTGCGAAAGTGCTGTCGGGAAGCAATGCCGAAATGTGAAGCAAGCGGAATACGCCTTGGTCTGTGCGGGTTTTTGTTTTGCAGCAGTGCGGTCGTGGAGTTTTGTGACCAGAGATTTTCGCCAGAGATCAGAGGCGGCCACCTGAAATAACAGCAAGAATTTGGAGAACAAGATGAAACTACAACTGCCGGTCAGACTTGTTGCTATAGCAATCGTTCACGCCGTTGTTTTGACGGTGCTCTCGCTCACCACGTTTGCGCAAATCACGACGACAGGCATTCGTGGCATCGTGCGCGACCCCAACGGCGCGGTGGTGCCCAATGCCACGGTCAAAGCCACCGATAACGCCACCGGGGTTGAGCAAACCACCGTGACTTCCAGTGACGGCGGGTTCATCTTTCCGGCCTTGCAGTTCGGCTCTTATAAAATCGCCGTCACCGCCACTGGCTTTCAAAATTCGGTGATTGCGGCGGTCGTGGTGGAATCGGGCCGCACCACCAACATCTCGGTGGATTTGAATGTCGGCGCGGCCACCGATACCGTCCAAATCGCCGCCAGCGCCGAACAACTCAACACCACCACCGCCGAAGTCGGCAGCACGATCAACAACAAGCTCGTCCAGAATCTGCCCTACGCCGGGCGCGACAGCTTGAATTTCGCCGTGCTAATCGCGGGCAGTTCGCGCAGCACCAGCGACCGCAACAGCACCTTTAACGGGTTGCCCAACGCCTCGCTCAACATCACGCTCGACGGCATGAATAACAATTCGCAGCGCTTCAAGAGCGGTGGCACCAGCTTTTTCGCCTTCGCCCCGGCGCGCATTGACGCCATCGAGGAAGTCAGTGTTTCGACGACGGGCCTCGGCGCGGATGCGGGCGGCGAGGGCGCGATGCAGATTCGCATGACGACGCGGCGCGGCACCGAGCAATATCACGGCAAGATTCTGTATCAGGGCATCAACGAAGCGCTCAACGCCAATACCTTTTTCCGTAATATGGCAAGCCTGCCGCGTAACAAAGCGCGCCAGCATAATCCGGTCGGCGCTATCGGCGGCCCGTTGGTGCCGTTTTCGAAGCGGCTCAAGAACAAGCTGTTTTTCTTTGCCTATTACGAAGCCCAGCCGCAACCCTTCACCCAGACCTATTCGACGCCGGTGCTGACGACGGCGGCGCAGCAGGGCAACTTCACCTATCTGGGCACCGACGGCCAGGAGCGCACCGTGAACTTGCTGGACATCGCGCGCGTGGCGGGTCACACCGGCACGGTTGATCCCACGATGATGGGCATCCTGGGCAAGATCAACAGTTCGCAATCGGGTGCTTCAGGTTTCCAGGCCATCTCCGGCGTCTCGACGAAGTTCATGCAAAACATGCTCTGGGATCAAGCGCTCACGACGATGCAGGCTTTCCCCACGGCGCGCGTGGATTTCCAAATCAAGCCGTCCGTCGGCTGGCACGGCACGTGGAATTTGCGCCACAGCGATTTCACCAAAGGCTCGGTGCCGTATCCCGGCAGCCCCTATGATTTCGTCGGCCCGGCGGGCATCAACAGTCACTCTTCGGCGACGCCTTATATCGCCACCAATGCCGTGGATTGGACGATCAGACCGAACATCACCAACAACGCCAACCTCGGCATCCAGGGCACGAACGAATACTTCTTTATTGACGCCGATCCGAAACGCTTTGCCGAATACAACAACCGCATCATCAACACGCCGTTGGTCGGCCTTTACATCCCCAACGTGAATACCGATGTGCGCAACAATCCTGTCTATCAATTCACCGACAATCTGAACTGGGTCAAGGGGCGGCACACGCTGACGATGGGCGGCACCTGGTTGCACACGACGTTCTATTCGCACACCTGGGGCACGGCGGGCGTGCCGCAATATAACTTTGGCGTCGTTACCGCCGACCCGATCAACAACGTGTTGCGCAATGCGCTGACCAACGTCAACACCAACAACAACGACATCGCCAACGCGCTGAATCTCTACGCCTTGCTGACGGGCCGCATCACCAGTGTCTCGGTCGCGACGAACGCGGATGAGAAGACCAAAGAATACCGCCCGTTTAGCGAGAGTATGCAGCGTTATGCCTTCACTACTTTCGGGCTTTACTTCCAAGACAGCTTCCGTATGCGCCCGTCACTGACGTTGAATTACGGGTTGCGCTGGCAATTCGACGGCGACGTTCACAGCGGCAACGACTTGCTCTCGCAACCGAGCGGGTCGAATTTCTATGGGCCATCCACGGGCTTGTTCCAACCGGGCGTGCTGAGCAGCAATCAGAATCCGCAATTCGAGCAGGTGATTCACCCCTACAAACGCGATTACATGAACCCCGCGCCGAATTTCGGCTTTGCCTGGAACCCGGCCTTTGAGAACGGCTGGCTCGGCAAGGTATTGGGCGAGCGTAAGTCGGTCATTCGCGGTGCGTACTCGATCACCTTTTACAACGAAGGGCTGAACTCGATTTCCAATTCGCTGTCGGGCGGACGCGGTCTGACGCAAACCGGCACGGCGACCAACGGCGTCAACTTTACGCCCGGCTCGCTCGAATTGCGCAGCCCCGCGCCGGCGATTCCGGTCTTCCCGGCGAAGTTCGGCTTCCCGATTGCGCAAAATTCATTTTCAGCGCCAGTCCCGGGCAATTACATCAACCCGGAATTGCGGTCGCCTTACGTGCAAAACTGGAGCCTGGGCATTCAACGCCAACTCACGAAAAGCACCGTGCTTGAACTGCGCTACGTCGGCAACAAGTCCACGCATATGTGGCACCGCCAGAACATTCAGGAGGTCAACATCTTCGAGAATGGCTTCCTGAATGAATTCGTGCAGGCCAAGAAGAACCTCGACATCAACATTGCCAACGGGCGCGGGCAGACTTTTGCCAACAACAATCTGGCGGGGCAGGCGGCGCTACCGATCCTTCAGGCCGCGTTTGGCGCGCTGGGCAATCAGGCTGCGCTGACTGCCGCGCAAGGCTTCGGGAATGCGACTTTCATTCAGAATTTGAATCAAGGCGTGGCGGGCACGCTCGCGCAATCGCTGGCGACCAGCCCGACGAATTTCTGTCGGCTGGTCGGCAATAAAGTCGCTTCCTGCGTTACCGCCGGGTTCAATGTGGCGGGCGCCTATCCGATCAACCTATTCCAGGCCAATCCGTACCTGAGCAGCCTGACCTATCAGGACTCGAACGGCGACAACAACTACAACGCACTGCAAGTTGACGTGAAGCAGCAATACAGCCACGGCCTGTTGCTGGGCGGCAATTATGTTTGGAGCCACGCGCTGGGCGACATCCAGAACGAAACCGATCAGGCTGCTGGTTACACGTGGTACACCTACCGCAATGCCCGGCTCAATTACGGCCCGTCGCCGTTTGACCGGCGGCACGTGTTCAACGCCTATTGGTCGTATGACCTGCCGTTCGGCAAGGGGCGGCGCTTCCTGAGCAACAACGCCTGGCTGGATCGCGCCGTGGGCGGCTGGACGATTGGCGGACGTGAGACCATTGCTTCCGGCGATCCGGTCTTGCTCAATGGCGGGCGCAACACGGTCAACAACCTGACGCAAGCGGGCGTGGTGTTCGGCGGCGGCTTCACGCCGGAGCAATTGCAGAAGGCGCTGAGCAAGGTGAAAGGCGGCTTCTCCTCCACGGCGCTGATCTCCGACATTGCGAGCATCGCCACGATCACGCAAACCGCCACCGCCAGCACCAGCGTGGTGAATTCGTCGTTGTATGCGCCCGCTTCCACGCCGGGGCAATACGCGGGGTTTGTGTACCTGCGCAACAACAACCTCTACACCTTCGACATGAGCATCAATAAAGAGGTGCGCTTTACCGAACGTTGGCGCTTGACGTTGCGGCTGGTGGCCTTGAACTTCCTGAATCACCCCTACTTTGAAATCGGGAATACCAGCCCGACGGCGACGACGTTTGGTCAGATCACCGCGCCGGCGGCCGGTACCAGAAATCAAGGCAACCGCACGATGCAGTTCCGCGCGAGTTTGGATTGGTAGCTCTACCTGGGTACGCACCGCTTCCAGCGTGCAGGCTTGGCATAAGACCGGCTGCGGCTGAAAGGAAATCCCTGCGGCCTTCATCCGTCTCTCGCCAAATCTGCACGCTGGAAGCGCTGCGTACCCAGGCTGTTCACGAGGACCTTGCATGAACCCGACCCGACCTTGGCCGAAAGCCATCGCAATTGCATTGACCCTTGCCCTTGGCGCGGCCCTTGCTCATTTCGGCGCTGCTCACTTCACGGGGAACGCACAACAGAATCCTCCGGCACCCATCACGCCACCCGCGATCACCGTTCCACCCGGCGCAGCCAAAGTCGAACAAACCACACCAGGCGCTTTGCCTGCCGCCACCATTGCTGCCAGCTTTGACGGCCTGGGCGTGGGTTTTAACGGGCCGCA
This sequence comes from Acidobacteriota bacterium, assembly GCA_016196035.1. Taxonomy (NCBI): domain Bacteria; kingdom Pseudomonadati; phylum Acidobacteriota; species Acidobacteriota bacterium. The sequence continues at coordinate 85,415 of JACPYM010000059.1, forward strand.
AGGCACCGCCACGTTGCGCAATCCTTCGGACAACAGTCTGGCCGTTGGGCCGCAGCACATCATGCAAACGGTCAACACACGGATGGCCGTTTTCGACATGCAAGGCAAGGTGCTTTACGGCCCAGTGCCGAACAACACCGTCTTCAAAGGCTTCGGCGGCGCGTGCGAAGCGATGAATAACGGCGACACCGTGGTGCGGTACGATCAATTGGCTGGTCGCTGGCTGATCGTGATGCCCACCTTTCGGCGTGGCGCGCCGCGGCCCGACCAACCCGAACCGCCGCGCGCGGGCGAGCCAACGTTGAGCGTGCCCGGACAGCCCAATCAACCGGGCGCAGCCGCGCCGCTGTTTGTGCCGCCACGGCAAGTCGAACAGCCGCCGCAACCGCGTGGGCAGGCGGGCCAACGTCCGCCCGAACAAAAGGGCGTCTATTCGATGTGCTATGCGGTCAGCACCAGTTCCGATCCGCTGGGTTCGTATTATCGCTACGAATTCCTGCGCCCGCTCTTTCCCGATTATCCGCGCCCGGCGGTTTGGCCCGATGGCTATTACACACCGACCAGCACGGGCGATGATGTGATTCAAAAACACACCTGCGTGGCCGAACGCGACAAGATGCTCAAAGGCGAACCCGCGCGCGAGCAATGCGTCATCGTGGATGGCGTGAACTTTCTGAACAACGCCGATCTCGACGGCCAGGCGTTGCCGCCCAAGGGCGCGCCCAACATCGTGCTGGCGGCGGGCGGCACGCAGTTGAAAAAGGTCTTTGAAGACGACGGCATCTATTTCTGGAAGTTCAAAGTGGATTGGCAAAATCCCGCCAACACCAAACTGAGCGGGCCTGAGAAAATCGCGGTCGCGCCCTATCACTACCTCTGCGACGGACAATTGACCAATTGCGTGCCGCAACCCGGCACCGAGCGGCGGCTGGATGCGCAAGGCGACAAGCTGATGGCGCGGCTGGTCTATCGCCGCATCGGCAGCCGCGAATCGGTGGTCGCGGTGCATTCGGTCAACACTGCGGCGGGTGGCGGCGGCGTGCGTTGGTATGAATTCCGCGTGAACAAAGACCGTAGCGTGAAGCTGCATCAACAGGGCACCTACGCGCCCGCTGGGTTTTTCCGTTGGATGGCCAGCCCGGCCCTGGATCGCTTCGGCAATCTCGGCATTGGGTATTCCTTCGGCGGCACGCCCAATTTTGCCGGGCAGCGCTTTGCCGGGCGGCGTGCCAATGATCCGCCGGGACAACTGACGCTGCGCGAAACGGTCCTGGTCGAAGGCGCGGCGGCGCAGAATGTCATGCGCTGGGAGGATTACACGCAAACCGCCGTTGACCCCAGCGACGATTGCACCGTCTGGTACGTCGGCGATTATCTCAAGCAAGGCGAAACGAATTACTCCACCCGCATCGGTGCATTCAGAATGCCGGGCTGTAAGGGCAAGCCCTAATTCCAAGCGCTAAATCAGAGCAATCAAGCTTGGTGCAGAACCGGGAGCGCTAGCGACTGGGTGTGGTCGAGAGTTCTTTCTTTGGTAGTGGCTCAAAGAGGAGAGGTCTGGCCGCAGATCAACGCTGGAAAACGCGGATCAGACCTATTAACCAATTGAATTGGTCTGCGTTGGTCGGCGTTGATCTGCGGCGTGGCTCTCTCCCCATTGAGCCACTACCCTTTCTTTTAGCGTTTACCCGGTCGCTATACCATACACGGGCATAGGTTGAGCTTTTTCGGAGGGCAGAAGAGAGATTACGGAACTGACGGAAATAACGGAACAGACAGAAGTCTTTCAGGTTTTCTTTTCCGTGTGTTCCGTTATTTCCGTCTGTTCCGTAATCTCAAAAAAGTCCTGGCTGAAAAGCTCAATCTATGACCGTGCGCGGTATCGCGCTCCCGGTTCTGTACTTGCACTCGTTTCAAACCTTCAATCACAAACCTGCCAGAAAATTCCCGCCCGATGACTTAAGTCACTGCCAAGCCGTGCCCTGCCGCCTACACTGCACGCATCGTCAAACTATCTCAATACTTCTTGGTGAATCACTTGCAGGAGGCATTTATGCAGATCAATACACAGGAAACCGTCGGACAACTGGCCGTGCATCTGCCCAGCGCGCCGCGCGTCTTTGAGCAATTCGGCATTGATTATTGTTGCGGCGGACAGCAGACGCTCGCCGCAGCGTGCGCGCAACGCCACGTGCCGCTCGACCGCGTGCTCGATTCGCTGGCCGAAGCCGCCGAATGGCAGCAACTGGCCGGCGCGCCGCGCGATTGGCGCGGCGCGACGCTGACCGCGTTGCAGCAATTCATCGTGGACACGCATCACGTCTTCACGCGGCAGGAATTAGCCCGGCTGGAAAAACTCGCGGCCAAAGTCTATGCCGCGCACGGCAGCCGCCACCCTGAATTGGCGCGCTTGCAAGAACTGTTTTTGCAACTGAAGGAAGAATTGTTGCCGCACATGCTGAAAGAAGAGCAGGTGCTTTTCCCGTATGTGGCGCGCTTGGAAGAAGCCGCGCAGGCAGGCCAGCCCGCGCCGCCAGCCTTTTTCGGCACAGTCAATCAGCCGGTGCGGATGATGATGCGCGAACACGACACGGCGGGCGACTTGCTCAAGGCATTGCGCCAGACGGCGGGCGATTATGTCGTGCCTGCCGATGCTTGCCCAAGTTTCCGCGCGTTGTATCAGGCTCTGCCCGAACTCGAAGCCGACCTGCATCAGCACATTCATTTGGAAAACAATTTGCATTTCCCGCGCGCGGTCGAACTCGAAGCGCAACTCGCACCTGAATTGCAAAGCATGACGCAAGCGTTCCGCTGTCTGGGGCATTGAACGCCAGACAGCGGAATCGAGGTAACTATGGACATCAACGCCGTTCGCACCATCGCGCGGCAAGAGCTGGTCATCAACATCCGCAACAAATGGACGTTAATTTTCGCCTGTGTCTTCGGCGGCTTGGTGCTCACCATTTCCTATTTCGGGATGTTGACGGCGGGTGCGATTGGCTTTCAGAGCTTCGCGCGCACCTCGGCCAGCTTGCTCAATCTGGTGTTGTATATCGTGCCCCTCGTCGCGTTGACGATGGGCACGCTCAGTTTTACCAGCGAGAAAAGCCTGAGCGAGATGCTCTTTGCCCAACCCGTCACGCGCACCGAAATCCTGTTGGGGAAACTGGCTGGGTTGTTCGCTTCGATTCTGACGGCAACGCTAATCGGTTTCGGGCTGGCGGGTTTCATCATCGCGTCGAAAGCGGGCACGCAAGGGTTGCTGCGCTATCCGGTGTTCGTCGCGTTGTCGTTGCTGCTGGCCTTGGTCTTTCTGACGCTGGCGGCGCTGGTGTCGTCGTTGTGCCAGCGCAAGACCAAGGCGTTCGGCGTGGTGATGTTCCTCTGGTTCTTCTTCGTTTTGTTTTATGACCTGCTGGTGATCGGCGTGACGTTTTTGCTGAAAGAACACGCGGCCAATCAATTTATCTTCGCCTCGCTGTTTGGCAATCCGGTGGACATGGTGCGCGTCGCCAGCCTGATGGTGCTGGATGGGAAGGAAGTCTTTGGCGCGGCGGGCGCGGCGCTCACCAGGTTTTTGGGTGGTGAAACGGCGAGCCTGTCCTTATTGATCGGGGGCTTGGTTGTTTGGACAGTCGTGCCGTTTCTGGCCGCGCGGCGTTTGCTGCAACGGCAGGATATTTAACGCTGATGTTTTGATGCGCCGCGTCTTTGGAGCGCGTGCGGCACCGGCTGCCGCTTTGGCATCTCTTTGATCGTTCATACATCAAGGAAATACTAGAGCGGTTTGCAGTTGCGTTTACGGGAGTCAGTTGACATTGGGACAGTACCGCGCGCGTGAGCAAGTGGCGCGTCAAGCTTGCCCCCTTGGCTGAATTGCCAAAGCGCCGCTTGCTCACGCGCGCGGTACTGTCCCGCTGCGCGGTTTTCCCGTACACCGTAGTGAAAACCGCTCTGAAGCGGCAGCCGGTGCCGCACGCACTCCAAAGGCTGCGCCTAGCCGATTTGCCCTCATGGAATCGCGGGTAAATAACAATGAAGCGTTGGCATAGCATCCTGGCAATCCTCTTCGTCCCGCTCCTCGTCGCGGGCGGCGGATTGCTAGTGCGGCATCTCGCGCGCGAACGCACCGAACGCGGCCATTTCGAGCGTAGCGAAACCGAGTTGATGGTGACCAATCTGGCGCGCGTGCCGGTGCAGTTGTTCAAAGCGGGCCGTAACTTGGCCGAGGCGCAACTGCTCAATGATTTCGACGGCGCGCGCCGCTGGCTGTCAGGGGGCAATCACTTTCTGAAAGCCAACTTCCCCCACCGCGAAGTTTTTTATCCTATTCCTCTCATCGGTTATCGGCGCGGCCCCGATGCCGAAGGTGCATTCATCATCACAATTCGTTCGCTGAATGAGATGGAACCGCCAAGCGCAGCCAACGGGCAACACGGCTGGGCGTTCATCCCGAATGGCAGCTTCCTGTTGGGCGACCGGCAAAACCCGCGCGAGCCGCATTATGTCTGGCTGCCAGGCTTTTTCATCGGCAAGTTTGAAGTGAGCAATGCCGAATACACCGAGTTTCTACGCGCTCCGCAGGGCTACGCTGACGATGCGCAGTGGACGGAAGCCGGGCGCGTATGGAAGGCCGCGAATACTTCGCAAAGCAGCGCCTTGCTCAAATCGGTTGCGGCGGAATTCGAACGCTTCGGCCAACCCGATCAGCCGGTGACGGGGGTAACGTGGTTCGAGGCGCAAGCCTATTGCCGCTGGCTGACCAGTCGCTTTGGCGAACGGAAATGGCTTTACGCGCTGCCTTCAGAAGCCGAATGGGAAAAGGCTGCACGCGGGCCAGATGGTTTTGATTTTGCGCTTAGCCAGACGCTCAGCGATCAAGAGGTACAGCTTTACAATTGGAGGAAGAACCCCGACGCGCCCGTCACAGTCGTCGGAGCAGCCGAAACGCCCGCGCTTTATCTACCAAACCGCTTCGGCATTTTTCACCTCGGCGGCAATGTCGTCGAGTGGACGAGTTCGATCACCAACCCCTTTAATCGCGAACATCTTTACCTCGATGAAGAGCGCAACCGCCTCGAAGGCGGTGAAGAGCGCGTGGCGCGTGGCGGTTCGTGGTATAGCGCGAGCATCGCCTTGCTGGGTGTGGCCTATCGCGACTCGTTTCGGCCTGAGATCACGCATCACGATTTGGGCTTTCGCATCGTGGCGCGACCGCTGCCCTAACCTGGGAGCGCAGGCATCCCGCCTGCCGTCAAACAAAGCCGCGTAGCATCCTTATCTTGACGAAAAGGGTAAGGATGCTGCGCGCTTTTCTTATTTGCAGGCGGGACGCCTGCGCCCCCAGGAAATGCAAATAAATTTCGCACCGATGACTTAAGTCACTGCCAACCGCCGCCCACCCGCGTAATTTACGCTTTGACCAAGACCAACAATCCGGTCAGTTCCCTTCGACCCACTCGCGGAAGTCAGTGCGAGCCGAGCCGAATTTACGCAATCCAGGTAGCCCGAAATTGGGCGGTTTGAGGCTGGCGCTATGAGCGACTTCAAGTACAAGACCATCCTTCCCGACATTGAATTTTGGAAAGCTATGGTGCCTTGCCAGGCGGCGTGCCCGGTCAATACCGATGCGGGCCGCTATGTGCAACTGATCGCGCAGGGCAAATTTGAAGACGCCTATTTCGTCGCGCGTTCGCCCAATCCGTTGGCTTCGGTGTGCGGGCGCATCTGTGCCGCGCCGTGTGAAGACCGTTGCCGACGCGGCAAGATAGACGCGCCCGTCAGCATTCGCGCGTTGAAGCGCTTCGTCACCGAACGTTACGGCGTCGAATCGCTCGCGCCCGATACGCAGGATCAATTGCGCGTGGGCCACGGCGATTTGGGCAACAAGGTGCGCGGGCATTTGCCGATCTTGCAAGCCAATCGCCGCCAGACGCCGCGCGGGCAAAAAGTCGCCGTCATCGGCGCGGGGCCTGCCGGGCTGGCTTGCGCGCACGATCTGGCGTTGATGGGTTATCGCGTGACGATTTTTGAAGCCACCGAACAAGCGGGCGGGATGATGTTTCATGGCATTCCCGAATTCCGCTTGCCGCGCGCCGTCATTGCCAAAGAGATAGACAAGATCGAACAGCTCGGCGTCGAGATTCGCTACGGCACGCCGCTGACGGCTGAGTTCGGGTTGCAGGAATTGAAAGCGGATGGCTACGTCGCCGTCTTCCTCAGCGTCGGCGTGCAAAAAGGCCGCGACCTCAATATCGAAGGGGCCGAACTCGACGGCGTCATCAAAGCCGTGGATTACCTGATCAACATCAACAACGGTTACCGCATGCAGTTGGGCAAGAAGGTGCTCGTCATCGGCGGCGGCTTCGTCGCCTTTGACGCCGCGCGGCTGGCGTTGCGCGCAGGGTTGGAGGCAGGAGGTGAACAGGATGAAGGCGCAGGTGAATTGAAAACCGCCCTCGACGCTGCGCGCGCCGCCGTCAGAGCAGGTGCGACCGAAGTACATATGGTCAGTTTGGAATCCTTTGACGAATTGCCGGTGATGCGCACGACGCAGGGCAAGGAAGAGTTTGAAGAGGCGCACCGCGAAGGCATCGTCTTTCATCCGCAACGCAGCGCGCGCCGCTTCGTCAGCCGCAATGGCCGCGTGCAGGCAGCGGAATTCAAAGGCGTCAAACGCACCTATGACGAACAGGGCCGCTTCAGTCCGCAATTCGACGAAGACTTTAGCGAAACGCTGGAAGCCGATTCGGTGATTCTCGCCATCGGCCAGCAAGCCGATCTCTCGTTCATCAAACCCGCCGACGGCGTCGAGCTTACGCCGCAAGGCACGATCAAGGTGGAGCGCGCGACGCTAGCGACGAGTGCGCCCGGCCTCTTCGCGGGCGGCGACGTGGCGTTTGGCCCGCGCAACTTGATCGAAGCCGTGGCGAACGGCAAACGCGCGGCGCTCTCGATTGACGATTACTTGCACAGCGCCGAGACGCACACGGTTTTCAACCTGACGGTCGAACGACTGCCCAATCGCACCTATACGATGCCGGAAGAGTATGAGCAACTGGCGCGGCATACCCCGCCGACCATCGCGCTCGACCGCCGCACCGGCATCTCGGAAGTCGAGACCGGCTACAACGAAGCGCAGGCGCGTGAGCAGGCTGAACGCTGTTTGTCGTGTCACATCCAAACCATCTATGACCCGGCGAAATGCGTGCTGTGCAACCGCTGTGTGGACGTGTGCCCGGAATACTGTTTGAAGCTGGTGCCGCTGGATGAGCTTGATCTGGATGAACCGACGAAGGAACGCATCGTGGCTGATTCGGGCATCACGGTCGAGTTGGGGCAACCCTTATCAGCAATGATCAAAGACGATGACAAGTGCATCCGTTGTGGTTTGTGCGCGCTGCGCTGCCCGACGGACGCGATGACGATGGAGGTCTTCTACTATGAAGAGCAAGCAGTCGTGGCTTAACGCGCGAATTTCAAATTTGAGAGCGAAGACAGAAACCGAGCAACAGCGGCTGGAGCGCCTCAAGCAGGAAGTTCTGGGCGAAGGCGAAGCCGCCAGCCGGCCCACGCGGCGCTCCTTTCTCACGCGGCTCGGGTTCGGCGCGACGCTGCTGGCGCTCGCTGGGCAGGCCTACGCCTTCCTGCGCTCGCTCAAACCGAATGTGCTGTACGAAGCGCCGCAACGCTTCAAGGTCGGCACACCCGATCAATTCGGCGAAGGCGGCAAATTCCTCGAAGACAAACGCCTGTTTGTGTTTCGGCAAGGCAAGACGTTTTACGCCATCTCGGCAAGCTGCACGCATCTGGGCTGCACGGTCAAAATGGAGAAGCTCAACCAGCCGAAGAAGGTCAAGACGCGCCAGCGCGAATTCGAGGAGCAATACGAATTTCATTGCCCTTGCCACGGCTCGAAGTATTACGGCGACGGGACGAATTACGCCGGCCCCGCGCCGCGCCCGCTCGATTATTTCAAACTCGAACTGGCGGCAGAGGACGGGCAATTGATCGTGGATATGGAGCAGAAGGTCGGGCAGGACTTTCGCTTGACAGTGTAGCCGGGGACTAGCGGCTAGGGACTAGGGGCTGGAATTAAGCCACTGTCGCTAGCCCCTAGCCCCTGGCCTCTAACCCCTAAAAATTATGGCAGCGAGAAAATCAACTTGGGAAAAGATCACGTGGACGTGGCAGCCCGCGAGCGAGCGCGAAGCCGGGGATTCCATCGTGCGCAACTTTTTGCTGCATTGGTTTCCGGCCAAGGTCGCGCGCGAAAGCCTGTCGTGGGGCTACTCGTTCTGGCTCGGTACGGTGTCGGCGGTGCTCTTTCTGATCCTGACGATCACGGGCGGCGTGCTGATGTTTCTGTACGTGCCGTCGGTCGAACGTGCCTATTTGTCGGTCAAGGATTTGGAATTCACCGTCTCGTTCGGCTGGTTCCTGCGCGGGCTGCATCGCATCGGCGCGCACCTGATGGTGGCGTTTGTGTTTGTGCATATGGTGCGCGTCTTCCTGACCGGCGCGTACAAGAACGGCACGGCGACGCAGCAGAACCGTCCGTTGAACTGGGTGATTGGCGTCGTGCTGTTGTTGGCGACGTTGCTGCTCTCATTCACCGGTTATCTATTGCCGTGGGATCAACTGGCCTATTGGGCGATCACCGTCGGCACGAATATCGCCAGCGCCGCGCCCGTCGTGGGCGAGGCAATGCGCTTCATTTTGCTGGGCGGCAACACGATCGAGCAAGGCACGCTGATTCGTTTTTACGTGCTGCATTGTTTCTTCCTGCCGCTGCTGGTGCTGGCGTTGTTCTCGTATCACATGTGGCGCGTGCGCAAAGACGGCGGCTTGGCTTGCGTAGACAAACAGGCGCTCGACCAAAAGCGCGAAAAGGTCGTGCCGAGCAAGAGCAAGACCTATTCGCTGCTGGGCATTGCGAGCGGCGCGTCCGTGCACGTTGAGACTTCGCTGGTGGATGAAGTCCAGCACACGGTGCCGTCATCGCCCACGCTGACGCGGCGTTTGGCGTTGGTGACGATGGTGACGCTCGCGCTCTCTTCGGTGTTGACACTGCTCTTCCATGCGCCGCTCGAAGCCGCCGCCAACCCTGCCGTCACGCCAAATCCGGCCAAAGCGCCTTGGTACTTTCTCTGGTTGCAAGAACTGGTCACGATCACCACCTTTACCGTGGGTGGTTACACCATCAATGGCGCGTTGATCGGCGGCATCATTATTCCAGGCTTGTTGGTCGCGGCGGCCATCGCGTGGCCCTACTTCGACAAGAGTTCGGTGCGCTCGGTGGGCGTGTGGTTTGCGCCGGAGCGCCGCAAGCAGAATTTGATTTTCTTGCTGGTGGTCGCGGGGATTTTGCTCTTCACCATCATCGGCACGTATCTGCGCGGGCCGTATTGGAATTGGTATTGGCCGTGGCAAAGCTGGCCGGTGATGCCGCGTAAGTTTTGAAGATGGGGGGCAGGGGGGCCAGGGGCCAGTGAATTCAAGCCCCAGCCCCCAGTCCCTAGACCCCAGCCCCCAAGATCGGAGGTTTTAGTGTTCAGCAAAGACGCCATCAAAATTTACCTGCTCGGTGTGGTGATGCTGGCCGTGACGGGGTTCATTTTCTGGGACAACGTGCTGCCTGAATGGAGCGGCTATCAGAGCGATTTCCGCGCGCTGGTCGCCAAGAAATTCGGCGCGGCGCGCGCGGCGGCGGTGCCCAGCGGCCTGCATCAGATTTGGGTGAAAGACCTCGACCGCGTAGACCGTTGCACGACCTGTCATCAGGGCATGGAATGGAAAGGCCTGGAAAGCGCCGCGCAACCGTTTCGTTCGCACCCCACCGAAATTCTGAAAGCGCATCCGCTGAATCAATTCGGCTGCACGGCCTGTCACGGCGGGCAAGGTTATGCCACTGATCTCGCCGGCGCGCACGGGCAGGTCGAACATTGGGAAGAGCCGCTGCTCGGCAAAAAAGTCAGCGACACCTATCTGGTCAAAGACAAGAAAGCGCTGATGCAGGTCAATTGCAATTCCTGTCATCGCTATGAACGCGAAACCAAAGGCGCCGATTACATCAACGAAGCCAAGCAAATCGTGCAGGAAAAAAACTGCCGCGCCTGCCACACCATCAACGGACGCGGCGGCACCATCGGCCCCGACCTCACCAACGTCGGCGACAAAGCGCCGGAGCAATACGATTACGGTCACGTGTCGGGGGTGAAAACAGCGTTCGCCTGGCATGTCGCACATTTGCAAAAACCGAAAGCGATGACGCCGGATACGGTCATGCCCGATTTCAATTTCTCTACGCGGCAGGCGCAGGCGTTGTCCTTGCTTGTCATGAGTTGGAAACGCGCGACGGTGCCGACGCGCTACATCCCCGGCGCGACGCCCAAGGATGTGCCGACGGCGGAAGAGATCGCCAAAGAGAAACGCATGCTCGAAGGCGAAGGCGCTTTCTTCGTCAAGAAGGGCTGCTTTATCTGCCATTCCGTGGATTCGCTGGGTATTGAGAATTCGGCCAAGATCGGGCCGGATTTGTCCGAGGCTGTAACGGACGTGCAGAGCCGCTTTGGCCGCACGCTGGAAGATTTTTTGAAAGCGCCCAACGGTACGATGGCCGTGGTGTTGGCGACACAGATTCATTTGACTGACGACGAGAAACGCGAGGCGGTCGAACGTTTGAAGATCGCTTATCAACGCAAGCAGGAGGGCGCGAAGCCGAACGCTGCGCCCACGCCTGCGGCCTCGCCGTCACCGGTAGCGAAGAAATAACCTGGGTTCGCACGCTTCCCAGCGTGCTGTAAAAAAGTCGCGCAGCGTTCCGAATAAATTCAATTGGGTCGCACGCGATTTAGGGAAAAGGAAGGCTGCGCCGCTTCTTTCATAGCACGCAAGGATGCGTGCGTACCCAGGGAAAGGCTGCAACTCCGCGCCGCTCACGGGTTGAAGCTTGACCATCAACCACCGTTCCCATTTGGGGAGGAACCACCATGGAATTACAAACAACAAAACTTGATCGCAAGAAAATGAAATGGCTCGGCGCAGGAGCGGTCTGCGTCGCGCTGCTCGGCTTTGCTTTGACCAGTTGCGGCAAGCAACCAAGCACTGCTGAATTGGGCGGCACTGCGGAAGCTGCTGCGGCCACTTATGTCGCGCCGGGCGACACCGATGAATATTACCTGTTCTATTCGGGCGGCCATTCGGGCAACGTCTATGTTGCGGGCGTGCCTTCGATGCGGCACATCTCGACGATTCCCGTGTTTGCGCCTTACCCGGCGACGGGGTATGGCTTTGACGAAGAGTCGAAGAAGATGCTGGGCGGGTTCACATGGGGCGACGTGCACCACCCGGCCATCAGCGAGACCAAGGGCGATTACGACGGGCGTTGGCTCTTCGTGAATGACAACGCCAACAATCGGCTGGCGCGCATTGACCTGCGCGATTTCAAAACCAAACAGATCCTGGGGCCGATGCCGAATATCTCCGGCTATCACGGCGGTTCGTTCGTGACGCCTAATACGGAATACGTGTTGGCGGCCTCGCGCTTCTCGGTGCCGTTGCCGAAAGGGACCGTCGAACCGATTGAAAGTTATGCGACGAAATACCACGGGGTCGTGGCGGGCGTAAAAATTGATCCGACCTCGGGCGAGATGAGCGTCGGTTTTCAAATCCTGATGCCGCCCTTCAATTTTGATTTAGGCGACGCGGGCAAAGGGCCGAGCGAGGGCTGGGCCTTCTGGACGTGCTACAACTCAGAACGCGCGACCGGCAAGCTCGAAGTGACTTCGACACAAAAAGACCGCGACTACATTGCAGCGGTGAATTGGAAAGAAGCTGAGAAAGCCGTCGCCGCAGGCAAAGCCAAAATGATCAGCGGCGTGCCGGTGCTTGATCCCAAAGAAGTGCCGGGCATCGTTTATTTCGTGCCGTGCAGCAAATCGCCGCACGGCGTGGATGTCACGCCCGATGGCAAATACTTCATCGGCAGCGGCAAGCTGCAATCCATCACGACGGCGTTCAACGTCGAGAAGATGCTGACCACGATTCAGAACAAAGATTTCACCGGCAACGAAGACGGCATCCCGGTGCTGAATTACGACAAGGTCAAAGACGCCGAAGTCAACGTCGGCCTCGGCCCGCTGCATACGCAATTCGACAATGAGGGCAATGCGTATACCAGCCTCTTTGTCGAGAGCGCCGTGGCGAAATGGAAGCTTGGCACGTGGGAAGTGCTCGACAAGATTCCAGTTACGTACAACATCGGCCACCTCTGCGCGGCGGAAGGCGACACAGTTCATCCCGCTGGCAAATATCTGGTCGCGCTCAATAAGCTTTCGCACGGACGCCACCTGAACGTCGGCCCCTCGCAGCCGGAATGCTCGCAACTCATCAACATCGGCGGCGAAAAGATGAAGCTGCTCTACGACGCCTTCACCGAACCCGAACCGCATTACGCCCAGATGATCAAGGCCGACAAGCTGAAACCCTTCGAGGTTTATCCCAAAGAAAGCAACAAGAACCCGAACGCGATCTGGGACGTGAAGGACGCCAGCGTGGTGCGCAGCGGCAACAACGTCACGGTCAAGCTGGTCGCGGTGCGCAGCAGCTTCGAGCCCAACAAGATCGAGGTCAACAAAGGTGACACAGTGACGATTCACATCACCAACATCGAACAGACCACCGATGAGCTGCATGGCTTTGGGCTGCTCGATTACAACATCAACGTGGTGATAGACCCCGGCGAGACCAAGACGATCAAGTTCGTGGCCGATAAACCGGGTGTTTTCGCCTACTATTGCACCAACTTCTGCTCGGCGTTGCATCAAGAGATGCAGGGCTATTTGTTGGTGAAGTAGTGAGGAGACCTCAGACCTCAGACTTCAGACCACAGACCTCAGACCTGTCTTGGATCGGCGGCCACAGGCGAATTGAGATCGTAGGTCTGAAGTCTGAAGTCTGAGGTCTGAGGTCTGAAGTCTGAGGTCTGAGGTCTGTGATGAAAAGCTGGCTCGACAACGCGAACCATTTTTTTGAACTGCCGCTCACGCTGCGCAGCCGCGTGCTGATTCTGGTGGGTGTAGTGCTGTTGACGCCGGTCTTTCTGTTCCCCTTGTGGAATATGACCTTCAAGTCGAATCAGTATCTCGACGGACTGACGCTCAACATTTACGCCTATCAACTCAAAGGCGGCATGACGCCGAACCGCGATGATTTGCGCGAGATCAACTCGCTCAATCATTACATCGGTATGCGTCCGCTGTTGGAAAGCGATTTCGGCGAATTCGTCTGGATTCCCTTTGTCATCGGGGTGCTGGGCGTGCTGGCGTTGCGCGCTCTGGTCATCGGCAAGATGGCCGGGCTGGTGGATGTCTTTGTGATCTTCACCTATTTCGGGCTGTTCTCGTTCTGGGGCTTTTACAACAAGCTCTATGCGTATGGACACCATCTTGATCCGACGGCGGCGATCAAGGTGCCGCCGTTCACCCCGCCGCTGCTGGGGACGCAAGTCGTCGGCAACTTTACGGTGTCGAGCTATCCGGGCGTCGCGTCGTTTGCGCTGGTGTCGTTTGCCGTGTTGTTGCTGGCGGCCATCTTTCTGTCGCGCAAGCAGACGAACGAGGCGGCGTGATGTGGCGCAATGTCATCGGGCTGGTTTTGCTGGGAACACTGAGCGCGTTGGCAGTGCGGGCCGACACCTTCACGGTTGGCCTGCCGCCCGCGCGCTTTCAAGCTTTGACTGACGCCCTTATTGCCGCTCAGCCCGGCGATATTGTGCAAGTTCAACCCGGCACTTACACCGGACAATTCCGGCTCGACAAACCGCTGACCTTGGTTGGCATTGGCAAACCCGTGTTGCACGGTACAGGCCAGGGCAGCGTCGTAATCATCACGGCTGATCATTGCACCGTGCGCGGGTTCGTTATCGAACACAGCGGCGGTGATCTGACCGCCGAAGATTCCGGCCTGCTGCTCAAAGCGGATGACAATCTGATCGAAGCGAACGAATTGCGCGATGTGCTTTACGGCATTTACCTATACCACGCCAGCCGCAACACGCTGCGCGGCAATACGGTGCGCGGGCGGCGCGAACTTGAATTGGGCGAACGTGGCGCGGCGCTGCACCTCTGGGATTCGCCCGACAACATCATCGAAGACAACACCATCGGTGATGCGCGCGATGGGCTGTACATCCAGGCTTGTTCGGGCACGCTGGTGCGGCATAACCGTGTGCGCGACGTGCGCTACGGCCTGCATTACATGAACTCGGACGACAATCGGTTTGAGGACAATCTGTTTGAACACAACGTGGCGGGCGCGGCGATTATGTATTCGCGGCGCATCACGCTGCGACGCAATGCCTTCGCACACAATCGCGGCTTCAGTTCATTCGGCATTCTCTTTCAGGATTGTGACGAGATCGTGGCCGAAGAGAATTTCATCATTGATAACGCGACGGGCATTTTTATCGAGGCCCTGCGTAAGAGCAGCTTTCGCCGCAACGTGATCGCCGAGAATGATCTGGCCTTGCAAATGTTCAGCAACGCCGATCAAACGCTGTTTGCCGCGAATAACTTCGTCGAAAATCTCAGTCCATTGCAGGTCGTCGGCAAACGCACCAACGCTGTTTGGCAGGTCAACGGGCAGGGCAATTATTGGAGCGATTACGCCGGTTACGACCTGGACGGCAACGGCATCGGCGATGTGCCGCACAAGGTGCAAAACGTTTTTGAATACCTCGAAGGCAACTATCCGCGCTTGCGGCTTTACCTGAACAGCCCCGCCGCGCAGGCGTTGGCTGCGGCTGAACAGAGCTTCCCGATTCTCAAAGGCGCAAACGAAGCCGATACCGCGCCGTTGATGCAGGCCGTCAAGTTGCAGTTCCCGTTGGAAGTGGTGCCGCTGCAAACCGCGCCACGTCGCGCGACGCAATGGCTGCTGAGTCTCTGCTCATTGCTTAGCGCCAGTGGAGCGTTGTTTGTCATGTGGAAACATCGCCAGCCGCGCGGCGCCAAGGCAGGAGCCTGAAATGAGTATTCACGTAAACCATCTGACCCGCCGGTTTGGCGAACACGTTGCCGTCAACGATGTCTCGTTTGAGATCAAACCGGGCGAAACCTTTGCGCTGCTCGGGCCGAATGGCAGCGGCAAAACCACCACGTTGAAATGCATCGTGGGCTTGCTCGAACCGACGGCGGGACAAATCCAGATCAACCAACTCGATGTTTGGAAAGACCCGCATCAGGCGCGGCGGTTATTCAGTTACTTGCCGCAGCGCGTCGCGTTCCCCGACGGCTTGACGGCGCGCGAAGTGCTGCAATTTTATGCTGATCTGCGCCAGCTCGCGCCGCAACGCGTAGACACAATCCTCAGCGGCGAACGCTTCCACTTCAACGGCTTCACCGACAAACCGGTCGGCAAGTTTTCGGGCGGCATGGTGCAACGCCTGGGCCTCGCCGTCGCCTGCCTGCCCGATGCGCCCGTGCTGTTGCTGGATGAGCCGACGGTGAGTCTTGATCCCGAAGGCGCGCTACGCTTCCGCGCCTTTCTGCAAGCGCTCAAAGCAGAAGGCAAGACGATTGTGTTCACTTCGCACGTGCTGGCCGATGTCGAACAACTGGCCGACCGCGTGGCGATTCTGGTGGGCGGCAAACTGGTCGCCATCGAATCCATCACCGCTTTGCGCGAAGGGCTGATGCGCAGCAGCCGCATGCGCGTCGTCTTGCGCGCGCCGCAGCCATCCTTGCAAACGGCCGCGCTGACGGCAGGCGCGAGCGAAGTTTTGGTTGAAGGCGAATCCTTGCTGATTGTTTCGCGCCCGGAAGACCGGTTGGAGATTTTGCGGGCGCTCGAAAACAACGGCGGGCACGTCGAGCGCTTTGCCACTGAAGAGCTTTCGCTGGAAGACATCTATCTGCGCTACATCGAGGAATCAGCAACACACGTGTGAATTATGCCGAGACCGTTTGAGAGAAAACACTGCGTCATTCTTTTTGCCGCAGCCCTCTGGCTGCTCGCGGCTTGCCAAAGCCACAAACTGGAACCCGCCGCCCTGTCGCCTGAAGATATGTGCACCGATTGCAAGATGGCGATTTCAGAAAAGCAATTCGCCGCGCAATACCTGACCAAAGATGGCGAGGCCGTTAAATTCGATGACCTCGGCTGTCTGGCGCGTTATCTGAAAAGTCACCCGCAACAACGCGCCGAAAGCGCGGCCTTTTTCGTGATGGATTACGAAACGAAACAATGGCTCAACGCCGAGTCCGCGTTTTACGTCAACTCCGATAAATTCCAAACGCCAATGCGTGGCGGCTTTGCGGCCTTCAGTACACGTCAACGCGCCGAGGCCGCTGCTGCTGCCAAACAAGGCCGCTTGTTCACTTGGCAGGCAGTGCTGACCAACGCCAAATAGTCTCTAGGGTTGCGCAAAATGGCCGCGCGAAAATCCTGGCCGGAATGACATCTGAAATCCCGCAACTTCCCGTAGTTAAAAGCGAGCTAGGCAGTTGTCTCTAGTCGCGCCGGTGGCGGCGGTCGGAATCGCGGCAGAAAAAAATAGTTAAATTGAGTGGGGAGAAGGATTTGTGATGACGCAAATGGAGGCAAAAGAATTAGTCCCTTTGCACGCGCTCGGCGCGCTCGATGCCGTCACGGCGGGCGAAGTGGAACGCTATCTGCGCCAAGCCTCGCTGGAAGAGCAGCGCGAGGCGGCGGAGTTTCGCGAAGTAGCCGCGCTCTTGCCCTTCGCTTTGCTGTCGCCCGCCGTGCGGCCCGCCTTAAAAGGCCAATTGCTCGGACGAATTAATGAGGGAATGCTGGCGTCGAGCCGTCCCGCAACAGTCACAGGCGGCCAGGTCTTGGAATTCAAGCTGCGCGCGCGCGCTGAACGCTCCTGGTCGCAAAATTTTTCGCAGTGGCTGGCAGTCGCGGCTTCATTGATATTGGCGGCAGCGAGCGCGCTGTTTTTTTGGCAGAACCGCCAGCTCAAGAACGAACGCGCTCAGCTTGCGCAGCGCTTGCAGAGCGCGCAACAGACCATCGAACAGATGCAAGCGCCCACCACGCGCGTCCTCGCGTTAAAAGGCCAGGAAGCACCCCAGGCCAGCGCCAAAGTGTTTTGGGATACGACACGCCACGAATGGGTGATGCAGGTATTCAATCTGCCCGACGCGCCGCTGGCCATGGACTATCAGCTTTGGTACGTGACCAAAGACGCCAAACTGAGCGCCGCCGTCTTTCGCCCCGATACGCAAGGGCGGGCCGAATTGCGCTTGTCGTTGCCGGGCGGCGTCGCCGAGAAACTGGCGGCGACGGCTGTGACGCTTGAACCGCGCGGCGGCTCGCCGCAACCGACCGGCAAATTCTATTTGCTGGCCCAGATTTAAGCTGGCTATGCACGCGGAGAAGCGTGCGTAGCCAGGAAATCCCGCAAGCGGTCAGGATGGTTGGTGACGATGCCGTCTACGTTGCGGTTTACCATCCGCGCAAACTGCCGTTCGCGATCCGCTGTCCAAACGTAGAGCCGCTTGCCGCTGGCTTTGACGCGCCGCGCCAGATAGCCATAACAAAGCTCAACCTGCATACACAGCACCTGATAGTTGAGCGTGCGCAAGGCCAGCCAGGGAAACGCCTCACGATAGCGCGCCAGCGGGTTCAGGCTTTCGCTGCCCAGAATCACACCCAGTTCGACATCGCGCACCTCGTTGCCCAACTGCCGCATCAATTCGAGGTCGAATGAAGCCAGCAGCATTTCACCCTGGCAATGTCGCGCCCGAATCGTTTGCAACGTGGGCACAGCGGCGCGCGGGTCTTTGATTTCCAGATAGAGCCGCAGCTTGCCGCTAGTCAGGTCGAGCACTTCATCCAGCGTCGGCACGCGTTCGCCCTGGCCGGCATCGGCGCGTTTGATTTCGGCCAGCGTCAATCTGTCTACGCGGCCTTTGAAGTTGGTGGTGTGGTCGAGCGTCTCGTCGTGAATGACGACGACCTGACCGTCGCGCGTCGTGTGCAGATCGAGTTCGATCATCTGCGCGCCCTGTTCGATGGCAAGTTGAAAAGCGCGCAGCGTGTTTTCGGGTGCGTAAGCGGAGGCGCCGCGATGGGCGATGATGAGTGGCGGCATGAGAAGTTGCTTTAGGCGAAGTCGCGCGGTTCGGTAATGAGTTTGAGGCCGTCGAAAATTTGACGGATGCGTTTGGATGACAGGGTGCCGATGTATTCATCTAAGCGTGTTTTGTCTATGGTGAATAGCTGCGAAACAACGATGACACTTTGCTTGACTAGACCAGCCTCACCTTTCCCCAGCAATACGTTGCCTGTTGCCCCTGCACGTTTGAGATTGGAAGTGAGCGCACAAATCACGACAGTGTTAATTTGACTGTGGTTTATCGCGTTGTTCTGAATGATGACAAACGGACGCCTATAGCCAGGAGCGGAGCCAAGCGGGGTGCCGAGATCAAGCCAATAAACATCGCCTTGGTTGATTACCATTCATCCTCCTTCTCCAACACCTCGCGGTAGAATGGCAGCATACGCCTTAACAGCTCACGCTCCTCTTCATCCGGCCCATCCTTGTATGCCTGATTGACTTGCTCGACCAGCCGTTGGGTTTGGCGGCGGCGGAAAAACTCTTCCAGCGCCAGCGCCACCACATGGCTTTGCGAGACTTTCATCTCGCGGGACGCTTCCCGGGTTTGCTCCTTCAAAGCGTCATTCAACGTGATTGTATCTTCAGTCATAGCTATACCTCAGTAACTGTCGTCAGCGATAGGGGGTTCATTTTACCTGAAACTCCTGCGAACCAAGAATCAGCGCCGCCACACCGCCAATCAACTGCTCCGCGTTTTTGGTTGCAGTCCGTTCATCGAATTTCGCGGGCATGGCTTTCGTGCGCATGTCGCCCAGCGCGCGTTGCAAATTGGCGCGCGTCTCCGCCGAAACATCGCTGTGCACCAGCAAGGCCAGCAACTGATCTATCAATTGCGCTGGCACCTGCGACGGCTCGTTGACTGTATTTGGTGCGACGAAGCGCGCCAACTCCACGCGCGTGCCATTGACGCGTTGTTGCATCAGCGCCAACGCGAAGTTCAGCCGTTCGAGCAACGCGGCGTTGTTCAACCAGCGGGCGGACTCTTCGGAATAGCCGGTCGGCGGGACGCATTGATAGAGGGGTTCGCCCATGCGATTGACCCATTGAATGAGCGCGAAGCCTTCGCTGGCCGCGCCCGTCGCACGCAACATCGAAGCCGTCAGCTCCAGCGGCGATTTGATTTTGCTGCGATAGTTTTTCGGCGCGTAAAACTCCGGCGAAGTCAGAATCGCCCGTACCACGGCGCGGATGTCGCCGTCGGTTTTGGTGAAGACGGCGGCGATCTGATCAACCAACGCGGCGGGCGGTTCATCAGCGACGAAACGCTGGCAGAGTTTGCGCGCGATGAATTTCGCGGTCGCCGGATGATGCGCCAGCAGATCAATCACGCGCAGGCCGTCTTCAATACCGCCGCCAGGCGCGAGGCGCGTGCCCAGCACGATCTTTTCGCCTTTGTCATGCATGCGTGGGCGAAAGACGAAGCCGACATTGGGCGGTTGTGTAAGCGTCCAACCAGTGAAGCTGCGCGCGACGGCGATCACGTCCTGTTGCGTGTAGCCGCCATCCACGCCCAGCGTGTGCAATTCCAGCAACTCGCGCCCGTAATTTTCATTCAAGCCCGGCCGGCGCGCGGGCGGCGGCGGCGTGGTGTCGCCTTCTTTGCGCGCCAACGGTGGTTGTGGTGGCAGTGGTGGTTCGACCTGGCTTTGGAAGTTGTCGAGGTAATAAAGCATCGCCGGGCTTTGCGCCGTCGCGGTCAGCAATTCTTTGAATTTGCCTAGCGCGTGCGGACGCAGCACATCGCGTTCGTAGGGCGTGAGCATCCACCGCACATTGTCTTTGCCCGCAAAGACGTTGAAGTGATTGAACCAGAAATCAACCATCACCTCTTGCAACTGGCGTTCGCTGAAGACGGCGCGCAGCAGCTTGGCCTGTTGCAATTCGATGACGGCCTGTTGCGGATTGCGCTGTGGCGGCGTGGGTGTGGGGCGCGGCGTGGGCTGAACAGGCGCGGCCATTTTCTCGCTTTCACCTTGTTTCGCCATTTCTCCCTCTTTGGCCGCAACTGGCGTTGGCGAAGGGCGCGGCGGTGGCGGCGGCATAAACGTTTGCACGATTTCCGGCCCAGCCATTTGCAACGTATTCAGTGCTTGCAGCGGGCGCGCCAACAATTCATCGCTGAGGTCTTCGGGATGCAGTTGCTGGTCGAGATATTTTTCAAGTCCCATCTGCCGCACGCGCTCGACATCGCCGGGGCGCGGGCCAAAACCGGCGCGGTTGAGCAGATGCAAAATCTTTTGCTCTTCAGTCAGTGGCGGCGCGGCGACAGCACGGCGGCTGCGTGTCGGGTTGGGATTGGCAACCGCGGGCTGGGCAATCAGTCGTTCGCCCGCCGCCAACGCGCCGCTGGGCAGCGCTGGTTTGATAGGCGCAATCGTTGGCCCTTGCGGCAATTGCGGCTGGGCGAGCATGCCACGCGCGCGGCTTTGTTGTTCGGGATTGAGCGCGGACAGCAACTCTTGCAGCACGGCGCGCCGCTCGCGTTCAAACTGCGCCCGCAATTCGCCTGCGCGAGGATTGCCGGGTTGCAAGCCATTCGCCTCTTGTTGCAATTGCTGGATGCGTGGGCGGTGCGCGGCGATCAATTCGCGGAGCTTGCCGGCCTGTTCCGGCGCAAGCTGCAACGTGCGGGTCAGATCTTCCACGGTGCGGGCTTCGTCATAAAGCGGCAGTCCTTGTTGGGCAGTGACCCGTTGTGAGTTGAAAGGTTGGGCAACAAACAGGGCAAATGCGAACAAGCCCAGGGAAACGAGTGTTAGGCGGAAGGTTGGATGCAGGCTCATCTCAAATCTCCTTCGAGTTAGGTAGGGCAACCTGCCAAGGTTGCCCAGTCATTGCCCAGGACGTCTTTGGCCCAAGCCGGACAACCTCGGCAGATTGTCCTACCAGTGCGGCGCGCTTGTGTCGGGGCAAAGGCGACAGGGGCGAAGCCTTTGCAGTAATACGCAAGGGCAGTCTGAAATTGGGAGCAGGCTGCATCTTAGCACTGTCAGCGCGGCGTGGTAAGCTATGCCGCGCCGTCCGGCGGCGTCACCGAAATCATGTCTACCTTGCCACCTGTCCAATCTGAAACGAGCCTTGCGCGCGAGGCCGAAGCGTTCGACAAGCTTTATGCCTTCACCACGCTTGAGCAATACACGCTCAAACAGCGCCTCATCATTCGCACGGCGGGGCTGGCGCTTTACTGGCTGATTCGCGCCATCGGGGCGACGCTGAAATTTGAAGTGCAGGGTTGGGAGCATCACACCGAAAGCGAGCCGCTCGTGTATAGCTTCTGGCACAACCGCATCCCGATTGCGACCTATTTCTGGCGGCGGCGCGGCATTCTTGTGATGTCCTCGCAAAGCTTCGATTCCGAATACATAGCGCGATTCATTCAACGCTTTGGCTACGGCGCGGCCAAGGGCAGTTCGACGCGGGGCGCGCGAGCCGGGCTGATTCAGATGATTCGCGCGGTTAGGGCGGGGAAGAGCGCCGCCTTTACGGTGGATGGGCCGCGCGGGCCGCTTTATGAAGCCAAGCCTGGCGCCATTATGCTGGCGGCCAAAGCGGGGGCAGCAATTTTGCCGTTCTCAATCTCGCTCTCGCGTTGCTGGCGTTTGCCGAGTTGGGACGGGCTGGAAATTCCGCAGCCCTTCGCGCGTGTCGTGGTCGTATTGGGTGAACGGATTTATGTGCCGGAAGACCAAGGCAATGACGAGCAGCAGCGGACGCGCTTGCAACGTGTGCTAGAGGATCTGCGCGCGCAGAGCGATAAGCTGGTTCGGGCCTGAAAGCTGGTTCGCCTTTTCATCAATACATTTTTCCACCTGCATCCGAAACCATTGAAAACCCTGTGTCCTGCCGCTACTCTTAGCGCCACTCTTTCGCCTTCAAGATCGAAAAACCAAATTTCAACTCGTAGGAGACACCAGCAATGACGACGATGATGAATACTCCGCTGACGATGAGTGTGTTGATGGATCGCGGGCCGCTGTTCGCCGCCGACACCGAAATCGTCTCGAAGATGCGCGATGTGACGCATCGCTATACCTATGCCGACCTGGGCCGCCGCGCTAGGCAATTGGCGAATGCGCTAGCCAAACTCGGCATCAAACAGGGCGATCGCGTAGCGACGCTCGCCTGGAACAGTTACCGCCACCTGGAAATCTATTACGCCGTGCCGTGCATGGGCGCAGTGCTGCACACCCTGAACCTGCGCCTGTCGGCGGAACACCTGAGTTACATTATCAATCACGCCGAAGACAGCGTGATTTGTGTGGACGATGAGTTGCTGCCGCTGCTCGAACGCATCGCCGATCAAATCACGGGCGTCAAGCATTTCATCGTGATGAGCAACACGGGTGCCTACACCACACAACTCGCGCCCGTGCACGATTACGAAGAACTGATTGCGGGTGAAAGCCCCGAATTCACCTGGCCCGAACTCGACGAGAACGCGCCGATGGGGCTGTGTTACACCAGCGGCACGACCGGCAATCCCAAAGGCGCGATGTATACGCATCGCTCGAATTACCTGCATACCGTCACGCAATGCATGGCCGACACCTTGGGCATCAGCAGCGCCGACACGGTCATGGCGGTTGTGCCGATGTTTCATGCCAACGCCTGGGGGCTGCCCTATTCCGGCTGTATGCTCGGTTTCAAGCAGGTCTTTCCCGGCCCGACGATGGATGGCGCGACGATCTGCCAGTTGCTGCACGACGAACAAGTCACCGTCACGGCGGGCGTGCCGACCATCTGGATGGGCGTCAAAAACGAACTGGAAGCCAATCCCGGCAAATACGATCTGTCGCATTTGCGCACGATGACTTGTGGCGGCTCGGCCCCGCCGCGCGCGTTGATTGACTGGTTTGAAACGCAACTCGGCATCACCTTCCTGCAAGCCTGGGGTATGACCGAGACCAGCCCGGTTGGCACCGTCGCCCGCATCAAACCGAAGATGAAAAACTGGCCGCGCGAACGCATTCTAGATGTCAAACAGCGTTGCGGCGTCATTGCGCCCGGCCTGCAAGCCCGCGTCGTCAGCCCGGATGGCAACGAAGTCGCCCACGATGGCGTCGCGATGGGCAGTCTGTTGGTGCGCGGCCCCTGGATCGTTAGCCAGTATTACAAAGCCGACGCGCCGGAACGCTTCCCCGATGGCTGGTTCGACACCGGCGACATCGCCACGATTGACGAAGAGGGCTACATCGCCATCGCCGACCGCGCCAAAGACGTCATCAAGAGCGGCGGCGAATGGATTTCGTCGGTGGATTTAGAGAACGCCATCATGGCCATCCCCGGCGTCGCCGAAGCCGCCGTCATTGGCGTCAATCATCCCCGCTGGCAGGAACGCCCGCTGGCCTGCGTCGTGCTCAAAGCGGGCGCGGAACTCACCAAAGAACAGATCAACGAACATCTGGTGACGAAAGGCGGCATCGCCAAATGGTGGTTGCCGGATGAGGTGCTGTTTGTGGAGGCGATCCCCAAAACCAGCGTCGGCAAGTTCGACAAGAAGGTGTTGCGCGTGCAGCTTGAGCATTACGAACTGCCCAACGCCTGATTTGACTGTACAGCAGGCTGCCAGCCTGTTGCCGACATGGCGTAGGGCGAGGTCAACTCGATTCTGACACTGGCTCAGCCGCAGCAGGCTGGCAGCCTGCTGTGCAGCGCTGGCGCTTCAAACTTCACGACGCAAGACCAAAATGCTAAAGGTGCTAGACATGTCAGCCACTACCCTAGACGAAGTCATTGCCCAACTCACGGCCATCCTTGACCATGCGCGCCAAGCGCAAAGCCGTCTCGGTTATTTTGCCGCGTTGTATTTACTGGTCACACTCAATGTGAAAGCGGGGATTCAGGCAGGGCGGTTTGAAGATGGCGTGCGGATGGAGCAGTTCGTGGTCACCTTCGCCAATCGTTATCTCGCGGCACTGGAGGCGTATCAACAACAGCAACCATGCTCAGAATGCTGGCGGGTAGCGTTTGCGCAAGCGACGGCGTGGCGGCCTTTGATCTTGCAGCATCTGTTGCTGGGGATGAACGCGCACATCAATTACGATTTGGGGATTGCGGCGGCGACGGTGGCGCCCGGCGCGAAGTTGGTGACGTTAGAACACGATTTCAACGAGATCAACAAAATCCTGGCGGGGCTGGTCAAGCACGTGCAAACCGAAATCGGCGCGCTCTCGCCCTGGCTGTGGTTGCTCGACAAAGTCAGCGGGCGGGCCGATGAGGTGCTCATCAATTTCAGCATGCAACGCGCCCGCGACGCGGCTTGGAAACAGGCGCAACGGCTGGCGCCTTTGCCGCAGGCGGAATGGGCGGCGGAACTCCAGCGATTGGATCGCACCGTGACGGCGCTGGGCCGCCTGATTCGGCATCCGGGCTGGGTGATGAGTTTGCGCTTGCTGGTCATTCGCTTGCGGGAGAGCAGCGATGTCGGTAAGGTGATTGAGGCGCTGCGCCGTGCCCCTAGCGTCTGAGCCTTTGGGCGAGCGCTGCTGGTAGATCAAATTTGTTTGGAGAGTTAAGCGGAATGCAGTTATCCGATACGCGCGATTTTTATGTCATCCCCAACGAAGATGGGAAGGGCGCAGGCTTATTTGCCACCCACGCCTTTGCCGCAGGCGAGGATTTATACCGGATGGATTATTGGTCGGAAGTCGTGATGCCGATGCACGCGACCAACCATTCGTGCGCGCCGAATGCGGCCTTTGACAATGGCGGAATGCTGGTGGCGTTGCGCGACATCGGGGCGGATCGAGAGATTACCTATGATTACCGGCGGACGCCGACGCCCGCTTCGCCGTGGAATTTTGCATGCCTGTGCCAGTCGGCGGATTGCGTCGGCTGGTTACGTTCGGGTTGATGCCTTCACTTTGGCTGCAACTCGGCTTGTCGCAGCCAATCTTTCACCTGCTTCAAGGCCTGGCCGCGATGGCTGAGGGCGGCTTTTTCCGCGCGCGTGAGTTCGGCGAATGTGCGCTTGGATGACGGTTCGATGAAAACTGGGTCGTAGCCGAAGCCGTTTGTCCCGCGTGGTGCGTCGGCGATTACGCCTGCGCAGGCGCCGGTAAAGGTTTCGCGCACGCCCGGCCCCGTCAATGCGATCACACAAACGAAACGCGCAGTGCGTTGATCCGCAGGCACGTCGCGTAATTCTTCCAACAGCTTGGCCACTTTCGCGGCATCGCCTGCGCCCGCACCGGCATAACGCGCCGAGTACACGCCGGGGCGTCCGCCTAAAGCGTCCACTTCCAAGCCAGAATCATCCGCCAGCGTCAGCCAGCCGGTTTGCGCGTGATAATACTCCGCCTTGAGCATGGCGTTGGCGGCGAAGGTCTCACCGGTCTCTTCGACATCGGGTAAAGGCTGCGGCAGGTCAGCGAGGCCGAGCACTTCGTAATTTAAGTCAGTCAGCAGGGCCATAATCTCGGCCACTTTGCCGGCATTGGTGGTGGCGATGAGTAATTTGGTCATTGAGCGATTCAACGTTGCGACCGGGGGTAGGACGTCTGAAATTTAGAAGGCGCTGGTGACGTCGTCGCCGATGCGCGCGATGGCGACGGTAATGTTGTCGTGGCCGCCCCGCTGTTTGGCCAAGGCGACCAGGGTGTGACAAGCCTGTTTGGCAGGGGCGTTGAGCACAATGCTGAAAAGCTCTTCATCGTGCACCAGACTGCTCAAGCCATCGGAGCAGAGCAGGAACGAATCGCCTTCGATCAGTTTGAGGGGATCGGGCCGCACTTCCGGGCGGACGATTTCGCGCGGGCCGAGGGCGCGTTCGATGCGGCTGCGGTCAGGATGCGTGAGCGCTTCTTCTTCGCTGATGAGGCCGCCATCCACCAGGCGCTGGACGTGGGAATGATCGCGGGTGCACCGCACGATCTTGCTGGGCGAAACGTGGTAAATGCGGCTGTCGCCGACGTGCGCCAGCCAGGCTTGGTCGTGCAGCAAAGCCAGCACGACGCAGGTCGCGCCCATCCCGCGACAATTCGGCACGCCGGGCAGACTGTTGCCGGTGACGCTATCCAAGCCAAAATGCGCTTCGCTCCAGATGCGGTGATTGGCGGCAATCATGGCGCGGTTGAGGCGTTGCGTGACGGCCAGCGTGCCGCTGGCGTGATCGAAGAAATTTTCGGCAATTGTCTTGACGGCCAACTGGCTGGCGCGGCTGCCACACGCTGCCCCGCCCATGCCGTCAGCGACGATAAGCAAGTGGGTGTCGCTGCGTTCATCGTAAACGCATTCGACCGAATCCTGATTTTCTTTGCGCTCGAGTCCGATGTCGGTCAAGTGAGCAGTGATCACCTGGTGGCGCATATGACGCGTTGAAAAGCCACGTCTGTTCGTAGGCTTAATTGGTGTGTAGCAGGTGTCTGTGGTTTGCGTTCACGCCCGTCTCCGGACGTGAACGCCGGTCTCGAAATAAGCAGTTAGCCCTGTTGGGCGGCCACGTAGGTAAACGTCGTATTGCCCACGCGGACTTGATCGTAGTTCTGTAAAGGATGCGCTTCGGTAATTTCTTTGCCATTGACGAAAGTGCCGTTGCGCGAGAGGTCGTCTTTGATCAAACAGCGGCCATCGCGGAACACCAGGATCGCGTGTGAACCGCTCACGGTTTCATCCTCGACCACGATGTCACAGGCCGGATTCGCGCCCAAGCGGTTATAACCGGCGCGCAATTTGTAATCTTCGCCATCCGGGTTGCGGCCATAATTGACCAGCCAGCCGACCAGCTTGCCTTTGGAGCTGATGGCGCGTTTGACGTCTTCCGCCGCCATTACCGACGTATGTCGTCCGCCGCCCGGCGGCGCGCCCGCCGGCGGCAGATTGGCCCCAGGCATAGGCGGCGGCGCTAGCGGTGGCGGCGCGACTTGTGGCGGCGGCGGTTGTGGCGGCGGTGCGGGCGGATTGAACGGCGCATTCTCAATCTTCGTTTCAAACAGCGAAGGCGGCGGCGTATCACTTAACAATTCGGTGCCGGGCAGCGGGCTGCCGCTTGAAACCGGACGCATCTCGTTGCTTCCCGGAAGGCGGCCCAATAAATCATCTGTACGTCCGGGCGGCGCTTCAATGCGAGTGACAAACTCGGTTGGGATGGGCGACTCCATGCGCGTGGCCAAGTCGCCGGTGGGAAATGCTGGCGACTCAATGCGCGTCACGAAATCTCCGGCCTTGGGCGCTGGGGCCAGTTCGGGCGGTTCTTCAATCTGCGTTTCAAAACTGGGGTTGCTCAAACCCTCTGACCCCGGACAGTAGGGGCAGGTTTGATAGACTGCGCTGTAGATGTGTCCCTGCTCGCATTTCAAAAGAGAAGAGGTTGATTCCGAAGTACGCGGGAAGGGATTGCCGCAGTTGCCGCAAAATTTGGCGGTTTCCATATTTTGACTACGGCAGACAGGACAGATGGGCATAAGCGTTTCACCTCAACAAATGTTTTTGGACTCGATGTGTTCGTCAGAATGGAAGGCCATTGGCGTTGCGAATGATCCCGCACCACAACCAACCCATTCAACCTATAACATCACTGCATCGGCACGCCAACGCGCGCCATACTAGCACCACTATTGGCCAGAGGGAAGAATCGGCTGCGAACGCTGATGAACCGGGCATTCAGCGTTTAATGAACAAGGAAACCGCCATCGCCAGGCCAATCACGATGACGCAACGGCGCACCGCCCGTTGCCCCATACGTTGTGCCAGACCTGCCGCGCCGTAGCCGCCGACGATGGCGCCCACTGCCATTAAAATCGCTTCGGGCCAATGAATAAGTCCGGCGTAGATGAAATACAGCGCCGCCACCAAATTGATCGTCCCGGCGAAAATGTTTTTCAGTCCGTTCATTTGATGGATGTTTTCCAGCCCCAAGACGCCCAGCACCGCCAGTGTCAGGATGCCGATGCCCGCGCCGAAATAGCCACCGTAAATGCCGACCAGGAATTGATAAAACAACGCCCCCGCCATCCAATTGGGGGATTTATGAACTTCGTGCGTCTCGCCCAGGTGTAGCCAACGTTTGAGCGGGTCTTGCGCCATAAACAGCAAGGTGGCGAACAGAATCAGAAAGGGCACCAGCACCTCGAAGGTTTTGGCGGGCGTTAGCTTGAGCAACACCGCCCCGACGATGCCGCCGATAAAACTGGGGATGAGCAAGACAAAAAAATGCTGCGGCGTGTCTTTCAATTCACCGCGATAGCCCCAGAGGCTGCTGAGCGCGCCCGGCGCGAGCGCCAGCGTATTGGTGGCATTGGCGGAAATTTGCGGATAACCCAGCCAAACCAGCGCCGGGTAACTGACCAACGTGCCGCCACCCGCCACCGAATTGATCATCCCGGCCACCAACGCGGCGCTAAAGAGCAACGAGCCGTTCACGAAAGTCATGCCCGCATCATCCACGGCAATGCCCAGTGTGGCAACGGCAGAGCCGCGCGCTACCCAAACAAAAATGCTTCCTCTATACTCCGCGCGTCGCAAACAGCACCACCCGTTGCAAGGAGGCATCCATGTTCAACCGAATTTATCTGCGCACCACTTTCGCTGCATTCATCTGCGCGCTCGCTCTCGTCAGCATTCACGCCCAAGCGCCCGCCGTCGCCGACAAACAAGTCGAAGTCTTCGGACAAAAGATTCACTACGTCGAAGCCGGTTCTGGCCCGACCGTTATCTTGCTGCACGGGTTGGGCGGCGAGGTCAGCAACTGGGCCATGACCATTCCCGCCTTGTCCAAACAGTTTCACGTCATTGCCATTGATCAGATCGGCTTTGGCCAATCCGATAAGCCCTTGCTGAATTATCGCATCGGCACGATGGTGGATTTCCTGGCGGGGTTCTATAAACAAGCCGGGATTGCCAAAGCCACCCTGGTCGGCAATTCGCTGGGCGGCTGGATCGCGGCGGCTTTCGCGCTGGCCCATCCTGACAAAGTCGAAAAGTTGGTGCTGGTGGATGCGGCAGGTTATTCGCCCGCCCGCACTGGTGCGCCCAAACTGACGCGCGAGCAACTGGCCCCGCTCAACGCCGCGACGCTGGCCGAACTAAAACAGGTGATGAGCCTGGTGTTTTACAACAAAGCTCTGTTGACTGACGCCTTCATCGAAACGGCCTTTGCCGCCAAGTTGAGACGCGGTGATGGCTACACGATCAGCCAGTTCACCGAGATGGCCTTACGCGGCGACGATATGCTGGATGGCAAAACCAAAGCGATCAAGACGCCGACGCTGGTGGTGTGGGGGCCGCGAAGACGGGCTGACGCCGCTGGCAATTGGCGAGGCTTATGCCCAGGACATCGCCGGGGCGGAGAAAGTCATTCTGGACAAATGCGGGCACGTGCCGCAGCTCGAATGCGCGGCGGCTTTCAATACGGCGTTAGTGAAGTTTTTGAGCGCGTCAACATCCGGTAAGTAAAATTATCTCTCCCACGAAGCCACACGCAGAAACCGAGAGACGACTTTTTCTTCGTGCTCCTTCGTGCAACTTCGTGGGAGGTTCTCCGAAAGCTTGCGTATGAAAACGACCCCACTCGCCAAACCTTCTCTCCCGGAATTGAGTCAACTCGCGCCCTTTCGTCAAGTGCCCGAAGAGCAATTGGCGCAGCTTGCCGAATTGATTTCCCGCAAGCAATTTCCCGCCAACACCCCGCTGATGATGGCCGAGCAAACGGGCGAGGTCGTCTATTTCATTCTTGCTGGCACTGTCAAAATCCATCTCGAACAAGCCGATGGCAGCGAAGTCATCATCTCGATTTTGGGCCGGGGCGAAATTGTCGGCGAAATGAGCGCGCTGGGCATCGTCTACCGTTCGGCCAGCGTGCTGACGCTCGAAGCCTCGACCTTGCTCTGGTTGGATCGCGCGACCTTTCAACGTTGTCTGATGAACATGCCGATGCTGGCTTACAACCTGGCAGGCATTTTGTCGCTGCGCCTGCGCCACGCCAACGAAAAGATTCGCGCGCTGGCGACGCAATCCGTTGAAGCCCGGCTGGCCCAACAGGTGCTGCTCTTCGCCGATCAATACGGCCAAACCCAACCGAACGGCGACATTTACATTCCGCTGCGCCTGACCCAAAGCGATCTGGCCGCCATGACTGGCTGTTCGCGCGAGCACGTCAACAAAGTCATCGTCTCTTACAAAGAGCGCAACTACCTTTCGGTTGATCGCCACTACCATCTGACCGTGCATAACCAAGCCGCCCTGGAACGCCGCGCCTGATGTTCTTCGCTTGAAAAAAAAATAAAGGCGCAGACGCGCTGTCGAAGCCAAGCTCCAACATTGCGCCTGCGCCAAAGGGGGCCGAGGCAGAGAGGGTAGCAGAGAAGAACTTCACGTCACATTGACCTGAACTCTCGTGACCACGTGTGCAGAATAGCCGCGCTTCCTTCCTCAGGCTGCGACGCGGGTCACAACGCCCGCGTGATGTTTGTCACGGCGCTGGCAGTTGGAATGAAAGCGTTGCAATGAACGCTTGCCGGGCAAAGTTGACGCATTGTTGTCACTGTCGTTAGGCTGCCACCGCAAATTCGCGCTTCACTCCAATTCCATTAGATCGGTTTTCACTTCAGTGTGCGGGAAAGCTGCGCTGCGGTACCGCACCGGTGCCAACTGCTTTTGTAAACGCAATGGCAAACTGATCTAAGAAAGGCATGTTTATGAAAACCGTCGCTTTGCTCGTGACCCTGCTGGGCCTGTCAGTCTCGTCGTTCGCGCAATCGGTGAACCCGCCGCACAACTTGATGCCCGTGCCTGCCGCGTTGAAATTTCAGCCGGGGCGTCTGCCCGTCACCGAACAATTCACCGTGGCCGTGCGCGGGCACAGCGATGCGCGCTTGCAAGCAGCGCTCGCGCGCATGATGGCGCGGTTGGGCGCGCGCACGGGTTTCACCTTTACGCGCGGATTGGCGAGCGACGCTGACAAAGCGTCACTGATGATCGCCTGTCAGGGGCCGGGCAAGGCAATTCCCGCCGTGGACGAAGACGAAACGTACACGCTCGAAATCAATGACCGGCAGGCCACGCTCAGCGCGCCCACCGTCGTCGGCGTCTTGCGCGGCTTAGAGACGATCTTGCAATTGCTCAACGGCGACAAGGATGGTCACTTCCTGCCCGCCGTGAGCATTCAAGATAAACCGCGCTTCCCCTGGCGCGGCTTGATGATTGACATCGCGCGCCATTGGCAGCCGATGGAAGTCATCAAACGCAATCTGGATGGCATGGCGGCGGTCAAGCTGAACGTCTTGCACCTGCACATCACCGACGATCAGGGCTTTCGCATCGAGAGCAAACCTTATCCCGAATTGCAGCAGCGCGGCTCGGATGGTGATTTCTACACGCAAGACCAAATGCGCGAGATCATCGAATACGCTCGCCAGCGCGGCATCCGCGTCATCCCCGAATTCGATATGCCGGGCCATACGACGGCCTGGTTCGTCAGCCATCCCGAACTGGCGAGCAAGCCCGGCCCTTACGAAATCGAACGCACCTGGGGAATCATGCAGCCGGTGATGGACCCGACGAATGAGAAGCTTTACGAATTGCTGGACGGCTTTTTGGGCGAGATGGCCGCGCTCTTTCCCGACGCCTATCTGCACATCGGCGGCGATGAGATCGAAGGATTGCACTGGAAAGAGAACGCGAAAATCCAAGCGTTCATCCAGACGAAAGGGTTGAAAGACAACCACGGCTTGCAGGCCTATTTCAACCAGCGTGTCGCGCAAATCCTGACCAAGCACGGCAAACGGGTGATCGGCTGGGATGAAGTCGTGCATCCCGACATTCCCAAAAACATCGTCGTGCAATCGTGGCGCGGGCCGGAATCGCTGGCGGCGGCGGCGCGGCAAGGTTACAGCGGGATTTTGTCGAACGGCTATTACATTGACCTGATGTACCCGGCGCGCGATCACTACTTGAATGATCCAATCCCGGCAGATACGCCGTTGAGCATTAACGAACAGAAACTGATCCTGGGCGGCGAAGCCACAATGTGGTCGGAATGGGTTTCGCCCGAAACGATTGATTCGCGCATCTGGCCGCGCACGGCAGCGATTGCGGAACGGCTATGGTCGCCGCGCGAGGTGCGGGATGTAGCGGATATGTATCGGCGGTTGGCGGTAATGAGTAAACAACTTGAGGCTGTTGGCCTGCAACATCTCACGTATCAAACCGCGATGTGGCGGCGCGCGCTTGGCGCTGAAAATGATCGGGCAACCGAATTTTACTCTGCGCTTGAAATACTCACGGGGCTGGTTGAGCCGGTCAAAGGTTACAGGCGCGGCACAATGCAACAGGCAACTCAGTCTATGCCGCTGACGAGACTTGTGGATATGGCTAGGCCGGATAGTCATAGCGCGCGCGCATGGGCGCACGAATTCGACAACTTCCTTTATGACATTTTGCCTTTGGAGAAAGAGAACCTTCCAGCGCATCAACGAGCTTTTCTGGATCAGGCTTTTTCGACGCGGACAGTAACGCAGTCGAAAAATTATGATGATTGGGTCAAGACCTTGACGGATGAAATGCGGCGCTGGCGCGATCTCAAGCCTACATTTGAAGAAATCGGTGTGCGTATCCCGCTCTTGCAAGAAGCCAAGCCGTTGGCAAGTGACCTGTCAGCGATCGGCAAAATTGGCAGCCAAGCGATGTTTTATCTGGTTTCCGGTACGCTCCCATCAGTGGAATGGCGCGTCATAATGTTGTCGCGGCTAGACCAAGCGGCGTTGCCAAAAGCTGCGCTGGAGTTGGTGGCGGTTCAACCCATCCGCGAGTTGGTCATCGCTGCGTGTGAATGGCCGAATTTGAAAACAATGACAGCCGAAGAATGGAAGCGACACGTCAAAACGCTGGCCGCGCCGAAAAAGCAATGATCACACAAGGTCACAGGTTTTAGTCCGCGAAGCGGACGGCAGCATAAAGCCCAGGGTGGAGCGCGTAGCGCGCAACCCTGGGAAGCGTCGAATAGAACCCACAGCCCGCGAAGCGGGCGGCAGATAATGCGCAGCCACATCAATCAAAACAAAAGATTCGGGGCGACAAATGTCTACCGCCCACTTCGCGGGCTTGGTGTTCTGCTGGTTTGTTACCCAGGGTTGCGCGCTACGCGCTCCACCCTGGGCTTTACCCTGCCGTCCGCTTCGCGGACTGAGAGCGGTTCCTACTGTTCGCCCTTGCCGCCTGTGCCTGCCGTCACCGGCGCTTTCTTCAAATACTTGTCGTACCACGCCAGATACCGCTCGTAACGGTCGCGCACATAACTGGGCCGCTGGATGCCGTGGTTCTCGTTGGGATAGATGATGAGTTGTGTGTCAATGCCGAGGCTGCGCAGCGCCTGATACATCTGTTGGCCGCCTTGCACCGGCACGTTGAAATCGCGTTCACCACCCAGAAACAGCGTCGGCGTCTTGATGCGGTCAGCGTGCAGGAAGGGATAGGAAATCTTCTGATAGGTTTCCCAGGCTTTGGCTTCCCAGGGCGGGCCGATTTCGTAATCGTACTGAATGATGTATTGGTCGGTGCCGTAAAAGGCTACGGTGAAGGCCGTGCCCGCGCCGCTGGTCGCCGCTTTGAAGCGCGTGTCGCTGGCGATCAGGTAATCGGTCAGGATGCCGCCGTAGCTCCACCCGCCCACGCCCAATTTGTCAGGATCGGCCACGCCCATTTTGATGACGTGATCTACACCCGCGTGCAGGTCTTCGACTTCGTAATGGCCCCAATCGGCGAAGATCGAACGCGAGAATTTCTGCCCGCGTCCCGAACTGCCGCGATAATTCACCGCCAGCACAGCGTAGCCGTTGGCCGCGAAGAATTGCCGCTCAGTGCTGAACGAATGTTGGTCCTGCCCGTTCGGTCCGCCGTGGATGCGCAGCAGCAGCGGGACTTTTGTGCCTTTGACGTAGCCAGCCGGATAGGTCAACAACCCGCCGATGTCCGTGCCGTCTTTGCTTTTGAAATTGACCTCTTCGGTTTGGCCGAGATCGAGTTCGGCAAACAGCGCGTCGTTGTGATGTGTGAGCTGTCGTAGCGCACCGTTTTCAAAGGCGTACACTTCGGTGTATTTCGCATTGCCGCCTGACAACACGATAGAACGCCCGGCCTCTCTTTCCCAAGTTGAGATGACGACTGGCGATGACATCAGCCGTTCAACCTTGCCGCCTGTCAGGTTCACATAAGCCGGATAAACCGAGCGATTGTCTGCGACGGTGAAGCTAATCGTTTTGCCATCGGCGCTGAAACGCGGCCCGGCAACACCCCGGTCAAGCGCTTCGACGGCAGCCACGCGTGCGGGGGCCGCGCTGCCGTCCGCTTTCACCAGCGCCAGATGGGTCATGCTGTAGGCACCCCACTTCTTTTCATCGCTTTCGAGGAACGTGAGCCATTGGCCGTCAGGACTCCATTCAGCGCGCCCGCGTCCGACGCGATTGCTGGCCGTGGTCAATGGCTTTTCGGCCACGCCCGCTTTGGCTTCGGCGACGAACAGTTGCCCATCCGTTTCGCGGTCAGGATCAGCGGCGTGATTGCTGGTAAACGCGATGCGCGTCCCGTCGGGCGACCACACAGGCGACGATTCATCCCATTGACTCTTGGTCAGGCGTTCGGTTTTTTTCGTCGCCACGTCGAATAGATAAATGTAGCTGTGGCGGCCTGACAACAAATAGCCCTGCCCGTCCTGTTTGTATTTGTAACGGTCAATCACGATGGGCTTCGGCGGTTTGGGCTTGCCGCCACTTTCTGTGGCCGCCGCGTTGGCCTCGGCTTCCGGGTCGGGATCGCCGATGACCAGCGCCAGCCGTTTTGAATCGGGCGACCATTCGTAACTTTGCAGCCGCCCCTTCACATCCGCGCCAATGTTCGTAAGCTGCACGGCCTCGCCGCCGCTGCGGTCGAGCAGCCAAACCTGATTGCCCTTGACCAAGCCCTTGCGCGAAGATGTGAATGAGAGGTATTTGCCATCGGGACTCCAACGCGGCGCCGACTCGCTCTCTTCGCCCGCCGTCATCTGGCGCGTGACCTTACCGT
Organism: Acidobacteriota bacterium; assembly: GCA_016196035.1. Classification (NCBI taxonomy): domain Bacteria; kingdom Pseudomonadati; phylum Acidobacteriota; species Acidobacteriota bacterium. Next base: position 120,555 of record JACPYM010000059.1, read on the forward strand.
CGAAACTGGTCGTCCAGACGTGCGCGTTCGATTTGTCCTCTTTGGCATCAATGGCCGAGATGACATAGGCCACCCATTGCCCATCGGGCGAAAGTTGCGGGTCGCGCACTTCACGCAGGCGCGGCAGGTCGTCGAGTTTGAGCGGGCGCTTGGCCGGTTGGGCGGATTGCGCGAGCAGCGTGGCGGCCAGGGCCAGCATGAACAGCAGCGAACGGGAAAGCTTGCGAGTGAACATCGAATGAACCTCCTCTGGTTTTGGGTGCAAGTGGAACTGCGTTGGTGTGCGGTGGATTATACGGCGGGTGAGCGCGGGAGCGAAGCAACTGAGGTTGGGACGTGGATAAAATTGTCAAGCCGCCGCTTTCCCTGCCGCAACGATCAGAGCTACAATCCAGGCACTATAAACGGCAAATCATCCATTGGAGAGTTTCATGCAAAACACTTCTGTCATCAGCACAAGCGAGGCGGCGCTCTGGGGGCGGTTGTTCGAGCCAGCCAGCGCCGCGCTGTCGCAAGAGGTCGCCCGCCACCTCCTCAACCTGTGTTTCCCCCAAGCTGACATTGAGCGCATGCACGAACTGGCAGAAAAAGCCCGTAAGGGCACGTTGACGCTGGAAGAGCATCTCGAATTGGATAGCTACGAACGGGTCGGCCACGTGCTGTCGCTGCTCAAATCACAAGCCCGCCAGGCTCTCAAGGCACGCCGTCCCAAACGAGCCTAACCATGAATCAGCGTCTCACCAGCCTGGTCTGGCGGCGGGCTCGGCGCTGCTGCGAATACTGCCAAATGCCGCAAGAGTATGACGAGCCTCCTTTTCAAATTGACCACATCTTGGCGCGCAAACTTGGCGGCCTAACCATTGCGCGGAATCTGGCGCTGGCCTGTTTTTTCTGTAACAACCACAAAGGTCCGAACATCGCCGGCCGTGATCCGTTGACCGGACGAATTGTCCGACTCTTTCACCCGCGCCGCGATGTGTGGCGCGAGTATTTCCAATGGTCTGGTCCGCGTTTGGTAGGTCTCACGCCGAGCGCGCGAGCGACGATTGCTGTTTTGGAGCTCAATCTGCCGCACCGCATGGCCTTGCGGGCGGCACTCATCGAAGAAGGCGTGTTTCCAACAGCCAGCACCGGCCATTGAATGGCATGAAAAGTTAGGCTTCACGCGCCCCATGCCCGCCGCCACCCGGCGTTTCAATCACCAACCGATCACCACAGCGTGCCTTGAGCGAAAACTTGCTAGGCAACTTCTTGCGCTTGCCGCCGTGCGCCTCGATCAATTCAGCTATGCCAACTTTGCCTGGCGCGCCGCCCTGCAAGCCATACGGCGCAAACTTACGGCGATCCGCCAACAGCGAGACTTGCGCATCGGCCAGCAATTCGATTTCCCGAATCGTGCCATCGCCGCCACGCTGCTTGCCTGCGCCGCCCGAACCGCGCCGGATGGCGTAGCGGCGCACGCGCAACGGGTAGGCGTATTCCAGCGCTTCAATCGGCGTGTTCAGCGAATTGGTCATGTGTGTATGCACCGCCGAGATGCCGTCGGCATTAGGCCGCGCGCCCATCCCGCCACAAACCGTTTCGTAATAGGCGAACTCGCGCCCCAAGCGCGCATCCCAACCGCCAATGGTCAGATTGTTCATCGTGCCTTGCGAAGCGGCGGGAATCAGGTGCGGTGCGGCTTGCGCCAAGGCTTTCAACAACACATCCACGATGCGTTGCGAAGTCTCGACATTGCCGCCCGCCACCGGCGCGGGCGGCAGCGCGTTGACGATGGTGCCGGCGGGCGCGATGACTTCGAGCGGTTCCAGAATGCCCGCACTGGCCGGGACATCGCCCGGAATCAGACAACGAAATACATAATAAGCCGCCGACACGGTGATCGCTTCGACGGCGTTGACGGGGCCGCGCACTTGCGGCGCGCTGCCCGTGAAATCAATGCGCGCGCGTTCGCCGCGAATTGTCACCTTGACTGTGATGCGTACCGGCTCGTCAATCTCGCCGTCGTTATCAAGAAAGTCTTCGGCCTCGTATACGCCATCCGGCAGCAGTGCCAGCGTGCGCCGCATCAGCCGCGCGGCGTATTCGACCAAGTGTCCGGCATAGGCATCGGCCTCTTTGAACCCATAGCGCGCGACGATTTCGTGCAAACGGTCGCTGCCCACGCGCAACGCGCCCAACTGCGCGGCAAAATCGCCCTCGCGTTCGTCACGCCCACGCACATTGGCCAACAGAAAATTCCAAACCTCCTGCTCTAACTGCCCGCCGCGGACGATGCGCAACGGCGGAATGCGAATGCCTTCCTGATAAATCTCCGTCGCCGCGCCCATCGAACCCGGCGTTGCGCCGCCGATGTCGGCGTGATGTGCACGATTAGCGACATAAAAGAGCAGTTGGCTGGCTTCAGAGAAAACCGGCGCGACCATCGTTACATCCGGCAGATGTGTGCCGCCTGCGTAGGGGTCATTCAGGATCACGACATCGCCCGGTTGCATCGCGCAATGCTCGATGGCGGCTTTGACGGACATTGGCATCGAACCCAGATGAACGGGCATGTGATCGCCCTGCGCGATGATGCGCCCGCGCCGGTCAAATACGGCGCACGAATAATCGCGGCGCTCTTTGATGTTCGGGGAAAAGGCCGTGCGGCGCAGGCTCACGCCCATCTCTTCGGCGACTGAGGTGTAGAGCGAGCGATAAATTTCGAGGGTGATGGAATCCATGAGCAGTGGTCAGTAGTCAGTGGTCAGTGATCACTAACCACTACTTCAGTTTCGCCAATGCCGCCTTCGCCGTTTGCTGCACGCTGGAATCGCGGTCGCCGAGCGCGGTTTGTTCCAGCGCGGCGCGGGCTTCGGCGGTGTGCCATTCGCCCAGCCAGTAAGCGGCTTTGCGGCGATAGTCGGGGAAGTTGTGTTGTTGCAAGATGCCGATCAGTTCATGCACGCCATTGCGCGTATGCTGCAATTCCACGGCGGTCGCTTCGGCGATTTGGCGCAGCTTCAGGTCGTCGTGATCCACGAATTCAAACAGGAAGCTGATGGCCTTGCGCGAAAAACGCACGTCGCGCATTTGGTTGACGACCAGAATGCCGAAACAGCGCGCCCGCATATCGCCTTCGTCGGTGACTTTGACATTGCCTGTATTCACCAGCACGTTCAGCGTCGCGTTGCGCGCGCGATGCACGTTGAACGAACCGAGCGACAAACCCAGAGCCGCTCGCACCCGCCAATCCTTGTCCGCCAACAACGCCTCGATCAGCGGATCAATCGCGTCTTGATTGCCGAGTTTGCCTAACGCCTCGACCGCCGCCACGCGCAACGTGGCATCGGCGTCTTGCAAGAGGCCCAGCAAGGTGTCGTTGACGCGTGGATCACAACTCTTGGTTAATGCCTGCACGGCCTCAATGCGTTTTTTGGCATCGGTGCTTTTCAATTCGGCGGTAGCTTTGGCGATGGCCGTTGTATTGGCAGCGTTCTCGGCGACAGCTTCGCATTGCTCGTAAAGCGTAGGAGTTTTGCTGAATTGCGCCAAGGCGGCGCTGGAACAAAGCAGCGCCAAGAGGCCGCTCAACAAAAAGGGGCGCAGCCCCAAAAGAAAGGTGCCGCGAACCGGAAGGTCAGAGACCTTCCGCACATCAGGCGGCATAGCCGCATACAAACGCGAGACGAAATACTTCACTAGAACTCCAATCTTGAAACTGCCAACTGCCAACCGGCTTCACGCTACCGTGTCTGGATTCTCCGGCGTCAACAGCTTCATCGCGCGCGTTGCGTGGCCCAGCGCGATGACGATGTCGCTGATGAATTTGTCGCTGAGCGTGCGCCGCAACACCGCCCAATCCAGCGCGCGCAATTTGACGATGCTGTCATACATCGCTTGCTCGCCCGCCTGAATGCGTTGCTCTTGCGCGGGCGTGAACGTCACCAACTTGTGCAGCTTGGCGTAATTGATTGATTCAAACGCATGACCCAACAGTTTGACGCGCGCCCGTTGTTTGAAGGCTTCCAGGGCAATCGCTGGCGAGCCTTGCTTTTGCGCCGCAGCCTTGCTCTCAGCCTCATCGTATTCCTGGTCGCTGGCGAGCGCGTCGCCTTTCAGCCGATACGTCGCCAGATCGAGCGCCTGTTTCAACCGTTGCGGCACCTCGTTGTTCGTGTAGCCGTGCTGCCAGCACGACAAAAAGCCATAGACCGAATGCAGCCCGAAGCAACTGTACTCTTTGATCTTTTCGCGGAAGTTCACCGGCGCCGTCTCACCGCGCAGCAACGCCGCCTGGCCCAACGCACAATTGCTTTCGTATTCGGCCAAGCTGCGATCAAGCACCGCCGCCAGCTCGATCTTTTCGCCGTAAGCATTCGTCCACGTCGCTTGCGCGGGCGGCAGCAGAATCGAAAACGCGATCAACCCCCACGGCAAATGTTCGTGCACCAATTCGCCCCGCCCGTGCGCCAGCGTCGAAACCGGGTCATAGCGGAATTGGCGGTCATCGAATTTGAACAGATCGCTCGGATCACAACGGAATAACTGCCGCGCGCTCTCACTCACATCGCGCAGCGTGTAGCGATTCGCGCCTGCCACGACCGGCTGATCCAGGCTCACGCCCGCTTCCAAAAAGGTTTTCAGAAAGCTGTTCTCGTGCACCTCGGCATCGCGTTTGAAAAACACGAAGCGTTTCCCGTTGACCTCTTTGTCGGCGGCGTAGCGCGTACACAGATGTTCAACCGCGTTCGTGCCGTCCGCCAGCTTGAAGCCTTTACCAAACGCCCGCACCGCGTGGATCAGCGCCGACGCATTGCCCAAATCGCGCGCGTAATGCTCGACCATCTCATTGATCGCCCGCAACGCATTGGCCTGATCGGCCGGCAACGTCACCGGCGACAGATTCTTGCCCGCCGAACGCGGCGCGGTCGAAGCGAAACTCTGCGGCTTGGCTTCGTCAAACCAACCCGCGTTGTAGGCAGCGGCAGCACCAACGCCAGCGGCGGCGAGCGCACCTACGCCCAGCAGCATGAAATTGCGGCGGCCCGGTTCGGGCGGCGTAGTCGCAGAAGTGGCAGTGTTTTTGAGTTCTTGTTTCGGTTGTTTGGTCTTCTTACTCATCGTTTCTTTGGAGCGTGAACATCAGCGGTTTGTGACGGGGAACGTTTCGGCAGGCAACGTGGGCGAAAGTAAGGGATGCCCTTTGACGTGTCAAGCGGCCCTCATTGCTCAGCAAACGAGCGCAGCGAGCAAGACAGTACGGGGAGCGTGAGCGACCTGAACCTTGGCAAGCCAGGCACAAAAGGGAAGCCAAACCGCCAAACACCGAGGCTCAGGTCGCTCACGCTCCCCGTACTGTATCAACGCGTTTGCGCATCTGCCCCACCGCCTTCTTAATCCCTTCCTCCACCAACGCCCACGCCTCATCGCGCGGGGTGAATGCCGAAACCAGTTCGCCTTTGCGCGGCAGGTTCTCCAACGCGGCAAAATCTTCTTGATCCCAAGAGCATTTCGACAACAACACGGGCAACACGACCGCTCGTTTGTCGCGCACCATTCTCATCGCCAAAGGACGCTCTTTATCCGTGATGTAATCCGAAGCCAAAAAATTGCGGCTGACCATAAACAAAATAATCCGCGCTTCGGCCAAGCGCGCCTGAATCGTCTCGTCCCAGTCTTCGCCGGGCACGAGGTCGGTGTCGCGCCAGGGCGTGATGTAGCCGCGCCGCGCCAGCACTTTCAGGCTGGGCAGCAACTGCTTCACCTTTTGCTCGTCGGCGTGCGCGTAGCAGATAAACAGCGGCAACGGATTCTCTTTGGGCGCGCTGGCTTCGATGCTCTCGACTTCGCGCAGCGTGTCTTCGACCGGCACCATCACCGTTTGGCCGTCGGCGCGGCGCTCGGCACGGGCGGTTTCGTGGCGTTGGGACGCTTCGCGCAAGAGTTCCAGTTCCGTCCAGGCGCCGGGCTGGGCTTCGCTTTCGACGAAGGTGCGCACGGGCAGTTTGTCGTTGAGTACGCGCATTTCGGCGAGGATGAATTCCGCCAGCCAGACGCGTTCGTCGGCGTTTTCGCCCACCACATAAACATCGGTGAAGCGGCCTTCGTGATCGCCGCGCACCAGCGCCCGCGCCTGACCACGCGCCAGCACGACGCCGCGCAACCAGCGCGCTTGCTGTTCGCTCAAGGTGTGCGAACGGACGATGAAACGCGGCAACAGCCCCGGCGGGCGCACGTCGTCGTAGCGGAATTGAATCCGCCGCGCCCCGCCGCCCGTGAATTCGGTCAACGCGCCCGGCTGATTCGCATTCAGCAGCGCCGGTACCAGATAAAGCCCTTCGGCGCTCTCGACCGGGAAACACAACTCGAACTTTTCCATCAGCGCCAGTAGGAAAGCGTGCATGTGCGCTGGATAGTTGTGGGCATCGGGCAGCGCCTGGGCGAAGTCGCTGAGACGCATCTCGCCGTTGGTCTCGTGTTTTTGCAACCAGCGTAAGATCGTGTAAATGCCATCCACCAGCCAGCGCGGTTTCAGTACGCTAGTGTCGCGCAACCGCGTGTCATCGCGGTAATTCAACGCGATGCCCAGGCAATCCAGAATCGTCGCTAAAATCTCTTGCTCCTCCGCCTCTGTCACGCCCAACCCGGCGCAGATTTGGCGGTAGCCGGCAAAGCTCACGAAGCTGTCTGCCATCTCTTCCAGATGCGTGCGCACACGCGCCCAGGTCGGCGCAATTTTTTGCCGCACGCTTTCCATCTCACCGGCCAGTTGGCCGAGCCATTCGCCCAGTGGCGCGATGCCTTCGCGCGGGTCGCAATCCGTCCGCACTACGGCTTTCACTTCCGGGTATTTCTCTTGCAGGAAGTATTCATCCACGGTGAACGGGGACGCCTTGATCTGGTTGAGCGCGATGACCACAGGAGAGCCTTTGCCGTATGTGCGAATCAATCGTAGCCAGTATTCGGCCTCTTGCATGGGCCGACCCTGCCGTCCGCTGAGCACGATCAGATAAATGCTGCGTTCAGAGAAAAAGAACTGATGTGTCTGATGCAAAAACTCCTGACCACCAAAATCCCAGACGTGCGCTGTGATAGTGGATTCGCCAGTCGTTAGCGGCAATTGATGGCGTTCGATGCCGGGCGTCTCCGGCTCGTGCTTTTTGTGTTTAGCGCCCCGCAACGCCTTGCTCAGCGAAGTCTTGCCCACGCGCCCGTGGCCCACCAGCAATAGCTTCACCTCGTCCAATGGTTTCGTGTGCTGTTGATGCTGACCAAAATAAAACGCCAGTATCGCGCGCGGATCGGTGGCCTGGGCATTATAGTAATTTCTGGTGAACTGCCAGGTCGGACCCAGAATCTTCTGCGGCAGCCAAAGACCAGGGTTATCGTGGAGGAAAAGCTGCTTCAGTGCTTTCAACTGGCCTAGCGACTCTGGCAGCGCCTTTAGTTGGTTGTCGTTGAGGAACAGATTCTGCAACTGTGTGAGTTCGCCCAGCGACTTTGGCAGCACCGTCAATCGATTGCCGGAGAGGTAGAGCGACTGCAATTGATGGAGTTGGCTCAATGACTCCGGCAGTGCCGTCAGTTGGTTAAGCGAGAGGTTGAGCGACACTAAATTCTGGAACTGGCTCAACTGCTCTGGTAGCGTCGTCAGCTTATTGTTAGAGAGGTCGAGTTCTTCTAACCGCGTTAGTTGGCCCAGCGACTCCGGCAGTTCGGTGAGTCCCATATTGCTGAGGCCGAGGTTTTTCTTTCCCGAACGGTACGCCGTTTCAATCCTCTGTTCCGCTCTCAGATACGCTTCGTCTCGTGCCATCGCCACTGCCTTTCACTTGGGTTGAAGTTTGTGCGTAATCAGGAAAACGGGCGCAACCTGGGTACGCATCGCTTCCAGCGTGCGGTCTCGGCAACAGACGTATGGATGCTGAAAGCGAACCCTCGGCCTCAATTCGTCCGACGCCAAGCCCGCACGCTGGAAGCGATGCGTACCCAGGGTTAGCCAGTCTGGCTACGTCGTCGCGCGCTACTCCAGCGCCAGTCTTCCGGCTTTTCGCAAAGCCCTGCCTTGACCGGATTGTTTTCAATGTAGGCAATGGCATTGCGGTAATGTTGCTCGTTGCGGATGAACCGGTCGAATGGCTCGCGCTCCCAAAACTTGCCGGTACGCCCCAGCAGCTTGTTGCACTGGTTGGCCGTGAAGCTTTTCCAGGAAAAACTGATTTCACTCATGTCGAAGCCCGGCTTCGGCGTAAAAAGCGTGTGCACGTGATTGGGCATGACGCACCAAGCGTGCAGGGCATACCGTTCACCATCGAAATGTAACAAGGACTTCTCCACCTCCTCTGCCAACCGGTCATCACGCAGAAAGCAGGCACCGTAACCGCTATCGAGGTAATCCTGAATCCGCTTGCGCCGCTCAAGGTCGGCTTCCTTCTCTGGTAGCGTTTTCAGTTCCTCGCGCCAGCGCGCCAACACCTGCTGCGGTAACGCATCGAAGAGATGAAAACTGAGGTGCTGCGTCGCAACATCGCCATCGAAATGCGGAAAGTAGCCGCGTGAATACCAGCCGTCAGGCGAATCCTTTTTCGCCACGACTAAACGGCCTTTGAAGAACTTTGGCATTGTGTCCTCCGTTACTCGCCAACTTGCACAGCGACACATTGAGACTCTCGGCACGACCCTGGGTACGCATCGCTTCCAGCGTGCGGTCTCGGCAGCAGACGGGTGGATGCTGAAAGAGAACCCTCCGGCATCAATTTATCTGCCGCCGAGACCGCACGCTGGAAGCGATGCGTACCCAGGTTGTTCAATCCCCATACCGCCCCACCGTTCGCCACACCTCCACCACCCGCTCGCCGCGCGTGCAATAGAGCCGGTCGTACAGGTTCACGTTCGGATCGCAGTGCGGCACGATCAGTTCGACGCGGTCGCCGACTTTGAACGCGCGGCTGGGCTGGTTGAAGGTCAGGATGCCGTGTTCGTCGCCGCCGTAACCCATCGTCACGCCGGTCACGCCTTTGAGTTCGGGCAGGTGCTTGGGCTTGTCCGAGGCGAAGGCCTTGATGCCCGCGTCGGTCGTCGCGTGGTCGTCGTAGCTCTGGCTGATGATCGTGCCCAGCACCGTCAGCGAGGGCGCGAAGTCTTCGTAAACCGCCCCGCCGCGCCCGCCAATCGAGCGGTACTCGACATCCATAAACACATACGAACCGCATTGCAGTTCGGTCATCCCGCTTAGCTCCGGGTCAATGTTGTAGGTGCCCGTGCTGCCGCCGGACATGATCTCCAAGGGCAGGCCGCGCCGTTTCAATTCAGCAAAGGTTTCGAGCACTGGCGTCATCACCTTGGCCGAATGCGCCTGCCGGGCGGTAAAGGTGTTGACGTGCGCCGACGGCCCCGAATAGCCGTGGATGCCACGCAGGCGCAGGTTCGGCAGCTTGGCAATCTGTTCAGCCAGCGCGAGGGCGCGTTCGCCCGCCGGGATGCCGGTGCGGCGTCCGCCGGGATCAACGTCAAGCACGAGGTTGAGCTTCAATTTGGCACTGGCCGCCGCGTCGTTGAGTTGTTTAGCGTGATCGAGATTGTCTACGGCAGACAGCGTATCGGGCGCGAGCCGCGTCAGTTTCAGCAAGCGTTCGATCTTGGGTTTGCCGACCAATTCAGTAGTGATGAGCAAACCGCGCAAGCCGGCGGCGGCAAAGGCTTCGGCCTCGCGGATGGTGGCGGCGCACAGGCCGATGGCTCCCGCTTGCATCTGGCGGCGCGCGATCTCTACGCATTTGTGCGTCTTGCCGTGCGGGCGCAGATTGATCCTGGCGGCCTTGGCGTGCGCGGCCATCTTCGCCAGATTGCTTTCGAGCGCGTCCAGGTCGAGCAACAACGCGGGCGTGACCAGATCGGCCTTGGTCAGCGTCTTGCCGTTGGTCAGGCGCGCGTCAACTTCGGCGGGCGTGTAGCCGGTTGTTTTTGTGCGCAAAATGGTAGGGGCGGCGACTAGGCCGAGCCCGTTGCGTAGGATGGTGCGGCGCGAAGTTTTCATCAGTGTGGCTCCTTTGGATGAGATGCGTAGCACAGGCATCAAAACGCAGGTTGGCGCAGAGTGTCAATACAACACCGGGCACATGAGTCTTTTGGCATTAAGTTTGGCGTTGATCTGCTCAAAGCCCTGAAAGGGCGAAATTCAGTAGCCCAGGGCAACGCCCTGGGTAGCGTTGAAGTAATAGACAAGCCCTGAAAGGGCGTAATAACCACCCACAATTTCGCCCTTTCAGGGCTTGGAAATCTCGTGATGCCGATACCAGGGGCGTTGCCCCTGGCTATTGAATTTCGCCCTTTCAGGGCTTTGGTCGTACTTGCTGGTTAGAGGAGCACATTTTCTATACTAGACCTTATCGGGATTAAGCTGGGGACTAACCACGGGGAACACGGAGGGCACGGGGAAATCGAGCAAAATACGTGCGGAAGAAGAGTTACGATTTGCTGGTTCGTTTATGCTTTCCCCTCATCCCCCGTGTTCCCCGTGGTTAATTTCTATTCCCGATAATGTCTACTGTCTCATTGAGTTTACGTGTACTGGCGCAACCGCGTGCCGCAATGGTAAAAAGCTGCCGTTCAAACATCATCCAACTTGAGGCAAAACCATCATGTTCCGAATCGCTTCTTCGCTCAGCGCCGTAGCGCTCAGCACCTTGCTCATAGTGCAAATGACCTTCGCGCAAAACACAATACCACTGCCCACCGCTGACCCGTCTGCGGTCGGGATGTCGGCCCAGCATCTGGCTTACATTGATCAAGCCGTCACCGCCGAAATCGCACGCAAACAATTGCCCGGCGCGGTCGTGCTGGTCGGACGGCAGGGCAAGGTCGTGTGGCGCAAGGCGTATGGCAATCGCGCGCTCGAACCAGCGCCCGAAGTGATGACAGCGGACACGATGTTTGACTTGGCTTCGCTGACGAAGATCGTGGCGACGGCAACTTCGGTGATGCTTTTGGTCGAACGCGGGATGGTGCGGCTGGGCGATCCGGTGGCGCGGTACATCCCCGAATTCGCCGCGAATGGTAAACAAAACATCACGGTCGAACAGTTGCTGATTCATCGTTCGGGGCTGATCGCTGACAACGACATCAAGGATTACGAGCAAGGCCCGGCGCAGGCGATGTTGAATATCTGGAAGCTCGCGCCGCTGAATGCGCCAGGCACGAAGTTCATCTATTCGGACGTCAATTTCATCACGCTGGCCGAATTGGTCAAACGCGTGAGCGGCAAACCGGTGGATCAATTCGCCGCCGAAAACATCTACCACCCGCTGGGGATGAAGGATACGGGCTTCAATCCTGCCGCGAGTTTGCGCCCGCGCATCGCACCGACGGAAAAGCGCGGCGGCAATGTGATTGTGCCGAGTACAGGCGAAAAGACTGCCGGGGACGAACGCTGGATGCGCGGCGAAGTACACGATCCACGCTCCTATTTGCTGGGCGGCGTCGCGGGTCACGCGGGCCTGTTTTCGACGGCAGATGATTTGGCGATCTATTGCCAGATGATGCTCAATCGCGGCGAATATCAGGGGCAAAGAATTTTAAGCCCGCTGACCGTCGCACGGATGACGCAGCCACGCGATTCCGGCGGCAATGGCGGCGAAGGGCAGTGGCGCGCGTTGGGCTGGGATTATTACAGCAGCTTTTCGGCTAATCGCGGCGACCTCTTTCCGGTGGGCAGTTTCGGGCACACAGGTTTTACCGGCACGGGCTTGTGGCTCGATCCGGCCAGCGAGACGTTTGTCGTATTCCTGAGCAATCGCGTGCATCCACGGCTGGATGCGGATGTGAACAAGCGGGCGGATGTGAGTTCGTTGCGTGCGCGCGTGGCGTCCATTGTCGCGGCTTCGATCTTGAACCCTCCTGATAACACAATTGATATAGATCGCCAGATACGCGAGCGCGGGCGACAGCGCTTAAGTGTCCTTGGTGGTCCGTCCTGGTTTGGCTCAAGATTTTTTGGTGTGCCGCTGTCGGACTCGAACACGCTGAATGGCATTGATGTACTCGAGAAAAACAGTTTCACCCAACTCAAAGGCAAACGCATTGGCCTCATCACCAACCACACGGGCCGCGATCGCGATGGCAACAGCACGATTGACCTGCTGGCGAATGCGCCGGGCGTCAAACTGGTCGCGCTCTTCTCGCCCGAACACGGCATTCGCGGCGTGATGGATGAGAAGGTGACGGACTCGAAAGACGAAAAGACGGGCTTGCCGATTTACAGCCTGTACGGCGAGACGCGCAAACCTACGCCACAGATGTTGCAGGGGCTGGATGCGCTGGTCTTTGACATCCAGGACATCGGCGCGCGTTTTTACACCTATCCCTCAACGATGGGCTTGGCGATGGAAGCCGCCGCGCAGCAAAAGCTGAAATTCATCGTGCTCGACCGCCTCAATCCGATTAACGGCGTGGATGTCGAAGGGCCGCTGGCCGATGCCGACAAGCTCTCGTTCATCGCGCATCACACGCTTCCCATTCGTCACGGCATGACCGTGGGCGAGTTGGCGCAGTTGTTCAACCAAGAGAAAAACATCAATGCTGATCTGCAAATCATCCGTGTCGAAAACTGGCGGCGCGAGCAATGGTTCGACGAAACGGGGCTGAGTTGGGTCAACCCTTCGCCGAATATGCGCAGCCTGACCCAAGCGACCTTGTATCCGGGTGTTTGTCTGCTGGAACCAACGAACGTTTCGGTCGGGCGCGGCACCAACACGCCGTTTGAACTCATCGGCGCGCCGTGGATTGACGGGCGCAAGCTGGCGGCGGCCTTGAATGCGGCCAACCTGCCCGGTGTGCGCTTTGTGCCGTTGCGCTTCAAGCCCACGGCCAGCGTGCATAAAGACGCCGATTGCGGCGGCATCAATCTGATCATCACGAACCGCGAAGTGTTTGAACCGGTGCTGACTGGATTGGAATTGATCGCGCAGTTGCACAAGCTCTATCCGCGTGAATTCGAGTTGAACAAGGTGCTGCGCTTGCTGGTCAATCAACAGGCGCTGGATGCGCTCGCCAAAGGGTCGGATGGGCGCGCGCTGAAACAGGTTTATGAACGCGACCTCGAAAGTTTCCGTGCGTTGCGGGCGCGGTATCTGCTATATTGAGCGCCCTGTTGTAGAAGTTGTTGTCCCGTAATCCTGAACATTGGTGCATAGAGGAATGGAGGCGCGCATGAACCGAGTTGTTGGCGTGCTGGCTATTCTGGGGAATGAGGTGTAAGGCTTGTGAGGTTCGCACGTGCCCGCCGGTTGTTGTTTTTCCCCCTCGGCAAACCATGAAAAGAGTTGCATATCTACTGATTCCGGTTTTGATTATTTGCGTGAGCGCGTTTGTGGTCGCCCAGAAAACGGTGCCCGCGCTGACGCCGCCGGCGTTGCTGCGGTCGCTGAAGAGCGCTTCACACAGCGTCGCCGCCACCAAAACATTCGCGCGCAAACCCGAGGATGAGGCGCGCGCGCTATGGGTCGTGCGTTACACGATGGCCTCGCCGACGGCCTTGCGCGATTCGATCAAGCGGGCCAAAGAGAATGGTTTCACCGACCTGCTCGTCCAGATTCGCGGGCGCGGTGATGCGTTTTACGATTCGAAATGGGAGCCGCGCGCCGAAGAGTTGCGCGCGCTGCCCGAAGATTTCGATCCGCTGGAAGTGATGATCCGCGAGGCGCACGCCGAGGGCTTGCGCGTGCACGCCTGGATCAATGCCTTTGTCGTCGCCAACGTCGGCACGCTGCCCAACCTGCCCGACCACATCATCTACAAACATCCCGACTGGCTGATGGTGCCGCGTCAACTGGCGCGCCAGCTTTACGGCATGGATCCGAAGGCACCCGAATATCTGAAGGCGTTGCGCGATTACACGCGCGCTCATCACGATGTGTTGGAGGGGCTGTATGCCTCGCCCGCCAACCCCGAAGTGCGCCAGCACCTGCGCAACATCTGGCTGGATGTGTTGAGCAAGTACGAGGTGGACGGCTTGCACTTCGATTATGTGCGCTATCCCAACTTCAACTTCGATTTCAACCGCAATTCGCTCGACCAGTTCCGCGCTGAGGTGGACGCCACGTTGAGCGAAAAGGATAAAGCGACGTTGCACCGGGTGGCGGCGCGGAACCCGCTGATCTATGCCACGACGTTTTATGATCGCTACGCGCACTTTCAGCGCCGCCAGGTGAGCGATACCGTCGAATCCATCTATCACGCGGTCAAAGCGCGCAAGCCCGACGTGACGGTTTCTGCGGCGGTGGCTGCCGACTATGCCGAAGGCTATCGCTCGCGCTTCCAAGATTGGAAGTCATGGTTGCGCAAAGGCATCATTGATGTGGTTTGTCCGATGGCTTATACGCCCAGCACCGAAGTCTTCCGCAAACAGATGGCGGAGGCCGTGACCTACGCCGGTGCGCAATCGGTGTGGGGGGGCATTGGTTCCTGGCGGCAGCCCGTGGACGGCACGCTGGAAAAGATTAAGGTCGCGCGCAAACTGGGCGCGCAAGGTTTCATCCTGTTTTCGTATGACAGCGCGGTGCAGTTTTCCGCGTTGAATCCGCAAAAGGATTATCTGGAACGTGTGCACGAAGGTTTGGTGGCGGATGACGGGCGCTAACGGCACCGGTTGAACGCATAAGCAAATCAGTTTCACCACGAAGCGACGAAAGGTTACGAAGAGCACAAAGAGCTTCGTAACCTTTCGTCGCTTCGTAGTTTTTATTGCGAGTGATGGCCCGATGGACAACAACGAGAGCGCCGAAGTAAAAAAGTATTCCACCGAACTCGCCGACCTGGAACGCGATTGCGAGATGGAGTTTTTCGTCGCGGGCGGCCCCGGCGGCCAGCATCGCAACAAGGTCGAAACCGGTGTGCGTCTGACACATCGGCCTACTGGGCTTGTCGTCACCGCGACCGAACGCCGCTCCCAATCCGCCAATCGTGAGGCTGCTTACGAACGGATGGCAGAGAAATTGGAAGCCCGCCAGCGCCAACAGAAGAAACGCTTCGCCACCAAACCCGGCAAAGCCGCCAAGGAAAGACGGCTGGAAGGCAAGCGGTTACAGAGCGAACGCAAACAATCCCGCAGCCGCAAAATCGAAAACGATTAAACCCCAGCTTCACCGTCCAGCGGCTTTGGCAGCCGCCTTTGCCGTCGCGCTCGGTTGCGGCGTTGCGGGTTGTTCACTTCCCGCCTGTGCCGGTTCAAGCTTGAAATTGCGCACCCGGAAAACGAGTTCGCGCGTCTCGTTCGGCGCGACGATGCGTTTGCCATCGCTCTTGAAAGTGATGACGTTTTCGCCCGGCGGTAGCGTGAATCTCTTGGCGTACTTGGTCCCGGCCTTATCCAGCTTCAAGCGCTCCTTGAAAAAGGGGCTGTCCAGTTCGAGTGTGCCGCCGTTGTCTACCGAAAGATTCATTTCAACATTGACCAACGCCGGTTGCGCGGTGCGATTGATGAGCTTGGCTTGGCCTTGCGCGCCGCACCAATGCCAGTTCTCTTCGGCATTGCGCTCCAGATCGTAACAACCCGCCTGCCAAACCACAGCCAGTGGCGCGGGCGCGACCGCTTCGGCGGGCAGCAGTTTGAAGTTGCGGACGCGAAAGACCAGTTCGCGGAAGTCGCTGGGCGAGAGCACGCGCTTGCCATCGCATTTGAAATAAACGAAATGCTCGCCCGGCGGCAGCGTGAAGCTCTGGGCGAATTTCTTGCCGTTTTTGTCCAAGGTCAGGCGTTCGCTGAAAAACGGGCTGGTCATTTCCAGCGTGCCGCCGTTGTCCACCGCCAACGTCATTTCCAAATTCACCTGTTTGGGCTTGTCGGTACGATTGACAAAAACGGCGCGCGCCTCGCTGCCGCCCCAACGCCAGTTATCGTCCGCTGTGCCCTCGAAGTCGGAAAAACCTTGTTGCCAAATCGCTGTCGGTGGATGCAGCGCTGCTGTGCGCCGCGCCGCCTGTTCGGGTTCAGCGACGGAGGTCAGCAAGCGTTGTTGGTATGGACGCAGATCAAAAAACGTCAACCGCTCGTCCGGGCTGACCAGCGGCGTGCCGAGCAAACCGCTCAACTCGTTTTCCAGCTTCGCATCGTTGTAGCCGAAGCGATCCACATACACGCCGCTGAAGTCCGACCACGCCAGCGTCTCGACCATTTCCGCCGCAGGCTTCAACGCCACCGCGCGCATCCACACATCGCCTTCGCGACCCTTGATCGTGCCGTAGCTCCAGCGCAACGACTTGCTGTGCAAATAGCCGCGCAGCAAATCGTAATCGTTCATCCGGGCGAACTTCGGATTTTCGGGAAAGGACACCGCAGGTAGTTGAAAGATCATTGCGCCCGGCGGCAATTGCGTTTCGACCTGCTGGACAAAAGTGCGGTCACTCTCAAAATCCTTTTTGAACTTCACGTAATCCGGAATGAACATCGGCGAAATCTGATCGAGCAGTCCGATGACCAACGTGCCCACCAACAGCGCCGCGAACAACCATTGCTGCCGCCGCGTCCGCACGCGCCGCTCGCGCACGCCATCCAGCCAGAGCGCCAGCGCGAAAAAGACAAAGCAGGCGATAAAGATGCTCAGCCGTGTATAGGCGCGAATCTGTGGCAGCCCAAAGAACGCCACCAGCGAACCGAAACCGCCAATCGTCCCCAGCAACACCGCGCTCAGGTTGAGTACGCTCAGATGATTGAAGACGCCGCGCGCGCCCGGTTCGTTCATCTCGCGCACGGCCGGTTTGTTGAAGAAGAACCACCACAGCAAGCCCAGAAAGCCGCCCGCGCCGACCAGCCCCAGCGTCGCGTCGTCGTTTTCGGTGATGAAGATGCGCATGTTGTAAGCGACCTTCAAATCCCACAGCGCCGGCACCCGATGCCAGCGCACCGGCATCAACAATTGCCCGATGCGCAAGCCATACGCTTCGGCCTCCGCCGCCACGCGCTGCACGACCTGCACGCTGCCGAAGCGCCACATGTGAATGATGCTCGGCAGCAAGTTCAGCACGACCAGCAACGAGATGACCGCGATCAACACCACCGGCACGACAAACGCGCCCGCGCGCCGCTGTTGCAAGGCCGCGATCAACCCCGCCATCAACAGAAAGAAGCACGCAAAGAACGCGTAGTAATACCCAGACGAACCCAATAGCACGCACAGCGCCAGCACGCCCCACATTCGCGGCTCGCCCCAACGCACCGTCAGCAACTCGCCCCGGCAAATCCAAAGCAGCACCAGCGTCAGCAGCGGGATTTGCCAGTACGAAGCCAAGAACAAATGCTGTTCGCCGCGCGTGAAATGGTACGGCAGCATGGTGAACAGCAGCGTCGCCCAAATGCTCACAGGCCACGAACCGCCCAACCGGCGCAACGCATACAACATCGCCAAGATCGTCAACGGAAAGGTCAGCAAAAAGAAATTGTTCAGCACGCTGGGATAATTACTCGTGCGCAACGATAGCAACTTGACCAGCAGCATGTGGAAGTTGTTATCCGAACTCGGCACGTCGCGCATATCCAACACGCCCGGCGCGCCCAACGACGGATTGGTCAGATACCAGCCGTGGTCAATCACGCTCTTGACCATCAAGTGATAGAACAGCGAGTCGCCCAGGTAATCATACGGATAGCTGCGCACCGATTTGCGCAGGTCGAACAGGCTGCCCACGATCAGCATCCCGATCAATATCGTGCCGAGGTAAAGCGAAACGCTGCGCACGCGCGGGCGCGCCAAAAATTGTTTGAGCCGGGCGCTGGTGGACAGTTCTGTCTGTTGCTCATTGGTCATGAAATTTTTTCAGGACTTACGCCAAGGAGCATGGAGTTCAGGCTTTAGCCTGTGTGCGAGATTTCCAAGACAGGCTAAAGCCTGAACTCCATGCTCTTTGGCCACGATTGTCCGTGCTGTGCTGCGTAAGTTCTGCCTTTCTGTTTTCACTGGTGAATTGGTCTTGATGCTTTGGCTGGGCAGTCTACCCGTGCGCCGCCCGCATGGTAAAGTCCGCGCCATCTATGCAAAACGAAGATTACGAATACCTCTACCAACTCGAAGAAACCTTCTGGTGGTTCGCGGGCATGCGCGCAATCACCGCAGTCCTGCTCGACCCATATCTAAGCACCTCGCAAGATCGCACCATCCTCGATGCTGGCTGCGGCACGGGCGGCAATCTGGAATGGCTGCAACGCTACGCTGGAAACGGGCGTGTTGTCGGCTTGGATTACGTCCACACCGCCCTTCAGTTTTGCCAGCAACAAGGCCAACGTGCGCTCGTACAGGCCTCCGCCACCGATTTGCCTTTCGCAGACGCCAGCTTCGATCTCGTCACCAGCTTCGATGTGCTGGTGCAAATCCCCGGCGCAGGCGCGGACGAACAGGCCATGCGCGAGATGTATCGTGTGCTGAAACCGGGCGGCCTCGCCTTCGTGCGTTGCGCGGCATACGAATGGATGAAGAGCGGCCACGATGCCGCGTTGGATACGCAACGCCGCTACACCCTGCCGGAACTGGGCGGCAAGCTGGAATGCGCGGGCTTCACCGTATTGCGCGCGACGTATGCCAACAGCCTGTTGTTCCCGGTCGCGGCGCTGCGGCGGCTGGTGCTGAAACGGCTGGGCCTGGCCGACAGCGGCTCTGACGTGAAGCCGTTGCCGCCGTTAATGCAATGGTTGAATTGGTGGTTGGAGCGTGTGTTGTTGGTGGAAGCGGCTTGGTTGCAGCGTGCTGGGTTGCCGTTCGGATTGTCGGCAATTTGTGTGGTACGCCGTGAAGCAGACAGATGACTCGCTCCTTATGGTTTAATTGTGCCGTGGTTGCGTATAATCCGCGCGTTGTTGAATAGGAGAGCGTTATGAAGCCAGCACCGGAAAATAACATCAAAGGATCACCGCGCGCACAGGTAAGGCCACAGACTGCCGCAGACCCAGTAGTCACGCTGCCACAAGACGTACAAAACTACCTGCAAAAATTCCGCGATTGGGAAGAGAGTTTTCGCAGCCCAGCCCGGCGCGAAAAATACATCCGGCAGATTTGCGAGCGCATTGTCGAACGCTTCCATCCTGAAAAGATCATCCTTTTCGGCTCCCACGCGGATGGCCAGCCCACGCTGGAATCGGACCTTGACCTGTTGGTGGTGATGAACTTTGAGGGCAGCCCCCTGCAACAAGCGATCAAAATCAGCCGCGAGTTGGGACTCGTCACACCACTGGATTTGCTGGTACGAACGCCTGCGCAAG
This sequence comes from Acidobacteriota bacterium, assembly GCA_016196035.1. NCBI lineage: Bacteria > Pseudomonadati > Acidobacteriota > Acidobacteriota bacterium. Next base: position 139,780 of record JACPYM010000059.1, read on the forward strand.
TCCAAGAACGGCTGCGGATCGAAGACCCGTTTATGCGCGAGATTCTGCAATGCGGAAAGGTGCTGTATGAAGCCCATCACGGCTGAATGGGTGCGCAAGGCCGAAGACGATTGGGACGTGGCGCGCAAGACTTATCGGGCACGCAAAATCCCTGTCTACGACGCGGCTTGCTACCATTGCCAGCAGTGCGCCGAAAAATATCTCAAAGCCAAATTGGTCGAAGCCGGAATCGCTTTCACAAAACGCACGATCTCAGCATACATAAATCCCGAGTTGCCGCCGCAGTGTCAGTAGAGTTGCCTTATTTAACTGGAGGTTGGGCGACGAGCGCGAGTTTGTCGCCCTTCGCATTTACGGCCAGCCGCGTGATGTTGGTCACGCCTGTTTCAGCCAAATCGCCGACCAGTTGCCAGTCTGCATCTTTGCCGCGTTGCCATTTGAAGAGCTTGCTGCCCTGCGCCATCAGCAACGTGCCATTCGGCAGCCAGGCGCAATCTTCACTGTTTGGCAACGTTTTGATGAGGTTGGTCGTTTGGCGTGTCTTCAGGTCGTAGGCTTTCACCCACCACTCTTTTTCCACCTTGTGCACAAAGCTGAATTGGCTGGGCTGGCCCGGAATGCGGTGCAGCGCGCGTCCGATGCTTTGCGCCAGCACTTCGGCCTTTTCGGTTTTCACGTCTACCAGTTGCAGCGTATTCGGTTGGCCCAATACGAAGAGGGCCAGCGTGTTGGCGTCCAGCCAGACGTGGTAGCCGACGGGCCCAATCTGGATGCTGTTCGGCAGCACCAGCGCGGGCGCGCCGCCTGCGAGCGGGAATTGCCAGAGGCGCTGTGTCTTGTCGGTTTCGACGCGAATGACCGAGAAGGATTTTTCGTCGGGCGTGACGGTCGGCGAATACTCGCTCTCGGCGGTGTTGGTGAGGCGCGAGGTGAAGCGCGCGGCCAGGTCATAGCGATAAATCTCGGTCTGCGCGCCTTCGCGTTGCGAGGTGAAGAGGATGCTCTTGCCATCCGGCATGAAAGCGGGCTGGTTGTCGTAGCCGGGCCGGAAGGTAATGTTGACGGGCGCACCCAGCGCGAGTTGGCCGCCGCGTTTGAGCACGTCAACCAGAAAGATGTCGGTCGAGGGCGGCGCGGTTTGGCCTGCCGCACAGAGCGCAACGGTGAACAGAATGAGGGTCAGGCGAATGGCATAGGTAGTTGGTGGGCGCATCAGTTTTGCTCCAGGTTCACGACGGTTTCAATGACGTAGCCGATTTCCGCTTCGGTCATGTGCGGATTCAGCGGCAGTGAGAAGATGTGGTTGACTACTGTTTCGGCGACGGGCAGCGGCGGTTGTTCAACGCGCTTGAACAGCGGCTGTTGATGCAGCAGGTACGGATAATGAATCAACGTCTCGATGCCGCGTTCCGCCAGTCGGGTGCGCCACTGTTTGCGCTGTGCCGATTGTACGACGAAAAGGTGAAAGACGTGCTCAGCCGTTGTCACGTTGACGGGCAGCGTCAGGTTTTTGGTTGTCGCAAAAGCCTGGCGATAGTGTTCGGCAATCTGCTGCCGCCGCAGCGTCCAGGCGTCCAGAGGGCGCAGCTTTACGCGCAACATTGCTGCGTGCAATTCATCCAGCCGCGAATTCATGCCGACGGTCGTGCCTTGCAACGCATTGAGATGCCCGCCCTGCCGCAACAGCTTGACGCGTTCGATCAGCGCTTCGTCGTTGGAAACCACCGCGCCGCCATCACCGAACGCGCCCAGGTTTTTGGTCGGATAAAAACTGAAGGTTGCCGCGTGGCCGTGGCCGCCTGCGCGCACGCCTTGCCAACGCGCGCCGTGGGCCTGGGCGGCGTCTTCGATCACGAACAAGCCGTGGCATTCGGCGAGTGCGCATAGCGCGGGCATGTCGGCCATTTGCCCATAAAGGTGCACGGGAATGATCGCGCGAGTGCGCGGGGTGAGGGCGCTTTCGACAGCGGCGGGCGAGAGTGTGAAGGTGTGCGGATCAATGTCGGCGAAGACGGGCACGGCGCCGATTTGGCGAAGCGCGAGCGCGGTGTAACCGGCGCTCAGTGGCGCCGTGATGACCTCAGCGCCCGGCTGAATGCCGCAAGCCAGCAAGGCCAGTGCTATGGCATCAGTGCCGTTGCCGACGCCGGCGCAATGCGCGACGCCGCAATAGGCGGCCCATTCGCGCTCAAAAGCGGCGACCTCTTTGCCCAAGATGTAAACGCCGCCGTGCAGCGCCGCTTGCAGCGCCGTGTTGGTCTCGGCTTCCAATGCGCGGTATGGGCGCAGCAGATCGAGAAAGGGAACTTGCATAGACTTGGGCGGAGAGAGGCTAGACTGGCCCGCTCGGCTTGGTCATCGGTTGCTGCTCTGACGGGCGATGCCCCAGCAAGCCAAAGCTGACGCGCGGCAGCACGACCATTTGCAGCCACAAGCCGAAAAAGTCGAAGGCCGTTTGGGCGACACGGCGCAGCGTGAAAAATTGCGAACTGCCGTGCAAGCGCGGGTAATGATGCACCGGCGTTTCGGTGAAGCGGCAACCGGCGCGCTGCAGTTTGTAAACCATCTCAGTGCACACGACGCCGCTGGTCGAAACCAGGTCAATGCTTTGAATCGCCGTGCGGCGCATCAATCTGAAATCGCAATCCACATCGCGGATCGGCAAACCGAACAGCACGCGCGCCAGCAGCTTGTACGTCGCGCCCAAGATGATGCGGCGCTTGCTGTCCGAACGTTTCAGTTTGTAGCCGTTGACCACCTCTACATCCACGCTGAGCAGCGGCACCAGCGCGGCCAACTCATTCACGTCGTATTGCGCGTCGCCATCCGTGTAAAAGACCAGGTCTTTCGTCGCATGCAAAAAACCCGTTCGCAACGCGCCGCCGTAGCCGCGATTTTTAGGATGATGGATCACGCGCACGTTGGGCGTGGTGCGCGCCAGTTCGTCCAAAACCAGTGCCGTGCCGTCACTGCTGCCGTCGTTGACGACGATCACTTCGTAATCGCTGCTGAATTGGGGCAACAGCCCCAGGGCCTGGTTGACCATCAGCGCGATGGAGCCTTCGTCATTGTAGGCGGGAAAGAAAACCGAGATGCTGGGCGCAGGCCCCTTGGGATGCCGGGAATTACTCATAATTTGTCAGCGTTGGGGGATTGTGTCGTTGAATGCCTTCGCGTTGTAACACATCGAATAGGGCAGGGCAACAAAAGGTACAGCAGGCTGCCAGCCTGCTCAGGGCTTTTGCAAAGTCCTCGAACATCCGCCAAAGACCTTTGACTGACGCCTGATTCCCGGTTCCTGATTCCTGACAAGTTGAAAATCAGCCAGTGTTTTCAACTTGTCAGGAATCAGGAACCGGGAATCAGGCGTCAGTCAAACCGTTCAAGCGCTCGCGCTGGCGACTTTGCAAAAGCCCTGCCAGCTTGCTGGGGCTTGCCGGTGTAACGCAGTGGCGGCCCGACACCCCTCACTTGACGCCTCGGCAGGCTGGCGGCCTGCTGTACGCTAGGGAGGCGTGCTAGAATCCGGCCCCTATGGAAATGTTGCTCGGCAAAACAGAAGCGGAGTTGAGCGCGCTGGCGCAACGACTCGGCGAAGCGTCCTTTCGCGGCAAACAGCTTTATCAAGCGCTCTATCAGCGGCGCGTACTCGATTTGGCGCAGATGACCAATTTGTCAAAACCGCTGCGCGAAAAGCTGAGCCAGTCCGCGCAAATCACCCAAACAGAGATCGTCAACGTCTTCACTTCGACTGATGGTACGCGCCGGTACTTGTTGCGGCTGGGCGATGGGCAGGAAGTCGAGGCCGTCTTTATGCCCGAAGAACGCCGCGACACCATCTGCATCAGTTGTCAGGTCGGTTGCGCCGTGGGCTGTAAGTTTTGTATGACCGCGCAACTCGGCATCAAGCGCAATATGACAGCGGGCGAAATCGTGGCGCAGGTCATCATCGTGCTCAACGATGTTTACGGCGCGGGCGGCGAATTGCCGCACGGCACGAACCTGGTCTTTATGGGCATGGGCGAAAGCTTCCTGAATTACGACGAAGTGCTGCGCGCGATTCGCTTGCTGTGCGACAAGCGCGGTTTGAACATTAGTCAGCAACGCATCACGGTTTCAACCTCCGGCATCATCCCGAAGATCGTGGCGTTCGGGCAGGAAGAAGTCAGGCCACGTCTGGCGATTTCGCTGTCCGGCACGACCGATGAACAGCGCACGCGGTTGATCCCGCTGAACAAACGCTATGGACTGGCTGAGTTGATGCAAACGTTGCGCGAGTATCCGTTGCGCGAACGCGAGCGGCTGACGTTTGAATACGTGATGCTGGATGGGGTGAACGACAGCGACACCGATGCGCGGCGCTTGGCGAAACTGATTCGCGGTTATCACCTGCGCGCCAAGGTGAATCTGATCCCGCACAATCCCGCGCCGGAGCTGCCGTTTCAATCCTCGCCGCCCGAACGCATCCTGCGCTTTCAGGCGATTTTGAATGAACACGGCGTAGACGCTTTCATCCGCCGTCCGCGCGGGCAGGACATTTCCGCCGCGTGCGGGCAATTGGCGGCGCGGCAACAGGCGCTGGCTTGAAAGGAGAGTTATGGCTGAAATCACGGTAGATTACCTCGAAGGGCTGGCAGTCAAGCTGCCCGCCGAAGAACAAAAACAATTGATCGAACGCTTGAAGTTTCGTTTGGCGGCTAACGAAGGCATGCTAACGAACGGCGCCCAACTGCATTCAGTGCCGGACTTGGAGCAAGCAGTTTTCGGCGCCGAACTCGAACGCAAACCGCGAGATTTATACGGCATCTGGCGTGGCCAGGTTGATGAGGATTTCGACATTGACAAGGCTCTGTACGAGATCCGCCACGAATGGGAAAAGGGGCTTGAGGAACTTGGGCGATGAATGGCTAGTACTCCATCAAGCTGAAAATGAGGGATGTAGGGCGGGATTTAATCCCGCCCTACATCCCGGATGCGCTCTCAGCATCCATCACTTACAGCTTGATGGAGTACTAGGTGGCTGATACGCACGCGTTGTTTTGGTATTTGCTTCAAATCCCAAGCTCAGCGTGGTGGCCCGATCAGCTTTCGATGAAGGCGCGCGGGGACAGGCCCTGATCCACTTGCCAGCCATTGTGCTGGCCGAATTGTTTTACCTGAATAAAAAATTGGGCGCGCCACTGGATTTCCCCGCGACCTTCGCCTTGTTGGCGGCCAGCACACAATTCGTCTTTGTGCCATTTGAAGCGGCAGAGACGTTGACTTTTTGAACAGCACACGGCAGCGCCGGAGATGCACGACCGGATGATCGTCGGGGTGGCCTTACGGTTGGGCGTGCCTTGCCTTACTTGCGACAGCCAAATTGTGAAGAGCCAGTTGGTAAAGATCGTCTGGTAGTTTTTCGGCTGGTAGCGTTGCCAGCAAGGTTCAACAAATGACCAGCACACCAAACCGTTCCGCCAAATTCCGCGCCGCCCTCAAAGCCGAACTCCTCGCCTGGGTGCAAGACGGCCTCGTCAGCGCCGAGAGTGCCGAACAGATCACGCAGCGTTACCAACTCGACAAACTCGAAAAGGAATCATCGCGCCTGCTGGCCGCCGTGCTGTTCACGCTGGGCAGCCTGTTGCTGGGCGGCGGCGTCATCAGCTTCGTCGCCGCGCATTGGGAAGAGCTGCCGGTTGTCGTGAAGGTCGCCTTGGTGTTCGCCTTGCTGCTGGCCTTTCATCTGACCGGATATTGGCTGCGCTTCAAACGCGCTTCGCCGCGCCTGGGGCACGCCCTATTGTTTTGCGGCAGCTTGGTGTTTGGCGCGAAAATCGGGTTGATGGCGCAAATCTTTCACGTCAGCGGCGAATGGTATCGCGCCTATCTGGCTTGGGGCGTGGGCGCGCTCGTGATGGCGTGGGCAGTGCGCAGTTGGCTGACGGGCGTGCTGGTGTTGGTCACGACCTTTGTCTGGTTCGCCGGCTTTGCCGAGGATTCACACGAACGCGCGGCGACGGTCTATCCGTTCTTGCTGGCCGCCGCGTTGTTGCCGTTGGCTTGGCGCACTGGTTCGCGCGTGCTCTCTACGCTGACGTTTTTGGGAATCATCTGCGCCTTGCCTGTGTTGGCCGGGATCGAAAGCGAGGCGGGGATGAACGTGTTGTTGGCGCTGCTGGCGGGCGGTTTTGTGACTTGGGCAGCGGGCGAATTTCAACGCACGACGGGCAACCAGCCGGAATTCGGCAATCCTTTGGCGATGTTAGGGGTCGTGGTGTTGGCGGGATGCACCTATGTCTGGTCGTTTCATTACGTGTGGGATCACGGTTGGGCGCAGCAATGGCGGGCGCTTTACGGGCTCTTGCCTACGGGCGCAGCCCTGGCGCTCGGTGTAGCCTTGCTTGTGCAAAGCTGGGCGTCGCCCCGCAGCACGCGGCTCTTTTCATACACCGTTTTGCTGGCGCTGTTGCTCAGTATCGCCGCGGTTGTTTTGGGCAAAGGCCGGGTTGCCTGGCCGACGGTCGCGATGAATCTGGCGGCCTTGCTGTTTGCCGCGCTTAGCATTGGCAAAGGCATTGCCGATCAGCGGCGTTTGGCGTTCTGGGCGGGCACGCTGTTTTTGGTGCTGCTGATTCTGTCGCGCTTCTTTGAATACGAAACCGGCTTGCTGCTGAAATCGGCGGCCTTTATTGGTTGCGGCGCGCTGATTCTGGTTGCCGGAATCGGTTATGAGCGTTGGTTGCAACGGCGGGAGGTGCAAGCATGAAAAAGACCGCACTTGGTTTCGCTTTAGCGTTGGCCATGCAGTTGCTGATCCTGCTGGCCGTGCCCGCGCAAAAAATGTACACGCGCGCGACCGGGCGCGACGTGGTACTCAAGGTCATGCCAGTTGATCCCTACAGCCTGCTTAGCGGCTATTACGTCACGCTCGGTTACGAGATCAATAATTTCACGGCGTTCCCGAATCACGAACAATTCAATGAACGCGGCGCGACCGTTTATGCCATTGTGGAACGGGGCGACGATGGTGTGTGGCAACCGGTGGTGCTCGCCAAAGACTTGCCCGCCAGTTTGCCGTCGAATCAAATCGCGTTGCGCGGACGCACGGATTATGGCCGCATCGAATACGGCATCGAAGAGTTCTACCTTCCTGAAACCAAACGCACGGCCATCGCCGACGATTTGCGCCAGCATCCGGCGGCGGCGCGGGTGGACGTGAAAGTGGACGGGCGGGGGAATGCGGCGCTGGTGCGCTTGCGGATTGAGGAGCGTGTCTATGATGACTGAACTCGCAGCTCAATGTGAAAGGAAGATTTCAAGCATGGGTTTAGCACAACGAGTTTCTTATCTCTCAGTTGAAGATTATCTGAAATATGAAAAAGACAGTCCGGTTAAGCACGAATATGTGGATGGGCAGCTTTATGCGATGGCGAGAGCGAGTAAACAGCATGTTCGCATTGCCGGGAATCTCTTTAACCGGCTAGATGATCACCTGGCTGATGATCGGTGCGAGCCATTTATCTCGGACATGAAAGTCTATGTCAGCGAGACGCTGTTTTATTATCCAGATGTGGTTGTCACCTGCGATGATCCTGACCCTTACTATCGCCGTGAGCCTGTCTTAGTTGTCGAAATTACCTCGCCTACCACTGAACGCATTGATCGCAATGAAAAACTGCCTGCCTACAAACGCATCAAGAGCCTGCGCGAAATCCTGTTGGTCGCGCAAGACCGCGTGCAGCTTGAAATTTACCGGCGGCAACCCGATGGCAGTTGGCAAACTGAGGTGCTGACCGATTTGAATGAAGAACTGCATTTGCAATCGGTCGGCTTGACGCTGGGCGTGGCCCAGGTTTATCGCCGCGTGCAATTCGATCAACTGACCGCAGCCGATTGAGCCTTGTTATGCGCCCAGGAACACCCGCGAAATTTGCCGCCCTGCTGACTTGCGTTCTCTTACTTTGCTTTGGGCACACCTGCGTTGCCGATGCCCAGATCGCCGAATTTACGCCGGGCAAAATCATCGAAAAAGTTTCCTGCCTGACCGATGCCACGCAAAGCTACGCGTTGTATTTGCCTTCGAACTATTCACCTAACAAAAGCTGGCCGATTTTGTATGGCTTCGATCCCGGCGGACGCGGCGGGCAACCGGTCGAGTTGTACAGCGAAGCGGCAGAGAAATTCGGCTGGATCGTCGTCGGCTCAAACAACTCGCGCAACGGCCCCGGCGTGCCGCTGTCGAACATTCTGAATGCGCTCTGGCGCGATACGCACGACCGCCTGGCGCTGGATGAGCGGCGCGTCTATGCGACCGGCATGTCGGGCGGCGCGCGTGTCGCCGGGATGCTCGCCCTCAGTTTGAAAGATCAGGTCGCGGGGATCATCGCTTGTGGCGCGGGTTTTCCCGCCGAACGCGGGCCTAGCAAAGAAATGCGCTTTGCCGTCTTCGGCATCGGCGGACTCGAAGATTTCAACTTAATCGAACTGCATCAGCTTGATGCCGCGTTGAGCAAAGCAGGCATGACCCACCAAATCTTGATGCACGACGGCGCGCACACTTGGCCGCCCAAGGTCGCGCTGGCCGAGGCGGTTGAATGGATGGAAGTGCAGGCCCTGAAAAATAACCTGCGCCCCAAAGACGAGAAACTTGTCGCCGACCTTTATGCGCAAGGTCTCAAACGGGCACACGATTTTGAAGAAGCGGGCAAGCCGTATGACGCTTTCGTGCGTTATGAAATGCTGGCAAGCAGCTTCAACGGCTTGCTCGACAGTGCCGAAGCAGCCTCGCAAGTGCAACGCTTGAAAAACACCAAAGAAGTGCAAGCGTCGCTCAACCAACTGAAACAGGCCGACCGTATGCAGGAGCAGCGCATGCAGGAGTTCATGGCAGCTTTGCAATCCATGAGTAGCGACGAAACCCGCACGCTGGCGCTCGGTTCCGCCAAACGCCTCGCCGCACAATTGCGCAAGCAGGCGGCGGATACACAACCCACGACCGACCGCATCGTCGCGCGCCGCTTGCTGGGACAGTTTTCCGTCACCGCCTCTGAACAGGCGAATGAAGCCATGTTTCGCAAGGATTACGACCGGGCGGCGGGTTATCTCACGGTCGCGGCGGAAATCCGCCCCGATAATCCGCAAATCTGGCTGCGGCTGGCGGCGGCCTGTGCGCAAAGCGGCGGCAAAAAGCCCGCGTTGGACGCACTCAAACAAGCGGTCGCGCACGGGTTTACCGATGCCGCACGGTTGGAGCAATCCCCCGAATACGCGGTGTTACAGCAAGAGAAGGAATTCAAGGCGCTGGTTCAACAGTTAAAAGCCAAGTGAGTTTGGCAGCGGCTTCGTACCAGCTTCAAGATAGACCGCCATGCAAACAACACCTGATTACATCGTCATCGGCTCCGGCGTCGCCGGTTTGCGCGCTGCTGTCGAACTTGCTCGGCATCTCCCGCCAGAGGGTCGCGTCATCGTGCTGACCAAAGATCGCCTCGACGAATCGAACACCGAATACGCGCAGGGCGGTGTGGCCGTCGCGCTCTCGGACGATGACGAGATTGATTTGCACGTCGAGGACACGTTGATTGCGGGCGCGGGCCTGTGCGACGAAAAGGCTGTGCGTGTGCTGATTGGCGAAGGGCCGAAATACATCACGCAACTGATCGAATGGGGCGCGCAGTTTGACCGCGAGGGGGCAGAGTTGGCCTTCACACGCGAGGCGGCGCATTCGCGGCGGCGCATCCTGCACGCGCGCGGTGATTCGACCGGACGCGAGATCGTGCGTTCGTTGATCGCGCACGCCAAAAAACAGCCGAACATTCAATTGACAGCGCACGCGGCGACGGTCGGGTTGATTGTTGAAGACGGACGTTGCATCGGTGTGCGGTTCATTGACCCCAATGAAAGCATGCGCTGCGAGTTGTATGCGCGCGCGGTCGTGCTGGCGACGGGCGGCGCGGGGCAAATCTTCGCGCAAACGACCAACCCCAGCGTCGCCACGGGCGATGGCATGGCGATGGCGTATGCGGCGGGCGCGGTGATGGGCGACCTCGAATTCGTGCAGTTCCATCCGACCGCGCTGGCCTTGCCTGATGCGCCGCGCTTCCTATTGAGTGAAGCCCTGCGCGGCGAGGGCGCGATCCTGCGCAACCACGCGGGCGAGGCCTTTGCCAAAAACTACGACGCACGCGGTGAACTGGCTCCGCGCGACATCGTGGCGCGCGCCATCGTGGCCGAGATGCAACGCACGCAAACCAAATGGATGTATCTGGATTTGACGCATCTGGACGCGGCGTTCGTGCGCGCGCGCTTTCCGGGCATCTATGAAACTTGTTTGCGCTACGGCCTGGATTTAGCCAAAGACCAGATGCCGGTCAGCCCGGCGGTGCATTACGTGATGGGCGGCGTCAAAACCGATACGCACGGCCGCACGACGCTGCCGGGCCTTTACGCGGCGGGCGAAGTTTCATGCACGGGTGTGCACGGCGCGAATCGTTTGGCCAGCAACTCGTTGCTGGAAGGCTTGGTGTTTGGCGCGCGCGCCGGGGCTGCCGCGTTGGAAGATGCTTGGCCTTTGCCAGACAACCAGGAGCCAGAGCCGGTCGAATACGATCTGGCGCAATGGCGGCTGGATCAACGTACCAAAGCCCAAGTGCAGGAATTGATGTGGTGGAAAGTCGGCTTGATACGCCGCGCAGATGAATTGCAGTCAGCCATCACGGAATTGCGCAAACTGGCCGCTGAGAACGTCAACGAACGCACGCGCAATTTCGCCAGGCTGGCGCTGCTGATGGCCGAGGCGGCGTTGTGGCGCGAAGAAAGCCGTGGCGGGCATTTCCGGACTGATTTCCCCGCGCCGAACGATGCGCAGTGGCGCGTGCATTCGGCGCAAGCGCTGGGGCAGGAGATCAGCGCGTTGGCGCGCATCAGCGAGAGCGAATGATTGACGGTGAAAAGACCACGCTCTTATACTCCGTTGTGCCTGTTCAAACACTAGTAGCAGCTTTGTCAGACAGCTTGATTGGAGGAAGTCATGTCACCAGCGTCCGCACAACCAGTGCCACAGCCTGCGACCGAGATGCCATACTCAGAAGCGGAGTACGCGGCTATCATGGAACAACTCATTACGGAAGATGACGAACCCGTGGACAACATTCTCTCAGCCAAACAACAGCGACTACTCACCGAAACGCTTTACAATTCGTGGGATGGCGGCGGCCATAAATTTCTGGCGGAAGCCAATGTCGGGCTCTTCCACGTGATGCGTAACCCGGCCATCGTGCCGGACATGTTGCTGAGCCTGGATGTCGAAGTTCGGCAAGATTGGTGGGACAAGACACAGCGCTCTTATTTCGTCTGGGAATTCGGCAAGCCGCCTGATGTTGTCGTGGAAATCGTTTCCAACACCGTTGGCGGTGAACAGACCGAGAAGAAGCGCAAATATGCCTTGATGCGTGTGCTCTATTATCTGGTCTTTGACCCTCAGCACCACCTCAGCGCTGAGACGCTGACCATTTACCGGCTCGATGGCTTGAGTTATCGCCGCCAAGACAGCCTGTATTTAACCGAAGTCAAACTCGGCGTGGCCCTTTGGGAAGGCGTTTATGAAGACGTGGCCGGGACGTGGCTACGTTGGACAAATGAGCACGGGCTGTTGCTGCCTTGCGGTAAAGAGTTGGTGGAATACGAACGCGTCGAAAAGGAAACGGCATTGGCCGAAAGGGAAACGGCGCAAGCGCGTGCAGAACAATTGGCCGCGCAGTTGCGCGCTTTGGGTATAGACCCCGTGGCGTAGCACGCGGACGCTATTGACCGAAAATCAAAACGCGCGGATGGCTTGTGTGGCTGCCCGCGCGTTTTGCTGTTTCAGCTTATCGTTAAGCTTAGTCGGTTGCGCATATCAGCGAATAGTGGTGACGTTTGGCCTTAGTTAGTATCTGCGTCGCACGCCACACGCAAACCATAAGAATTGAGAGCGTCTGTGTGTGCAGCAGAGTTGCGATAGGCTGTGCGGCATTTGTTAGCAACCGCATTCCACGCTCCGCCTCGCAATACTCGTTGAATGCCTTGATCTGGATCAGTAGCTGGCCCTTTCGGGTTGTCGCTAACTCGCGGCTGAGCGCTCTCACGCGGGCTGGGCGGCGAACTAACGCGCGCCGCACGCGCACTGTGCAACGCACAACCGGAAATCCATCACTCGGATCAAGGCGTGCAATCCGCCGCCACTGATTACGTGGCCGTGCTCAAAAAACGCAACGTGGCAATCAGTATGGCCGCTGTCGGTCACGCGGAAGAAAACGGCTTCGCCGAACGGGTCATCCGAACCATCAAAGCGGAAGAAGTAGCTTTGAACGAATACCCCGATCTGCTGTCAGCGCAGCTTCACCTGAGGCGATTCATTGACGACGTCTACCATACCAAGCGCATTCATTCCTCGCTAGGCTATCTGACGCCGGCAGAGTTCGCT